>NZ_JBHSIR010000027.1:0-251564 GCF_042653605.1 Pseudonocardia sp. GCM10023141 | reverse complement strand
TCGAGGGTGGGGCCACCTCAAGCCATCACTCGGGCTCCAAGTGGGGCCAACTCAGGCTGGCACACTCACGCGGCGCCGGATGAGGTGATCGTCGTACGTGTGGCCGGTGAGGTCGATCTGTACACGGTGGCGGTGTTGCGTGACGCGCTCGCCGACAGCCTCGCCCGCGGCCCGTGTGCGCTGTTGATCGACGTGGCCGCCATGACGTTCTGTGATGTCCGCGGATTGACCCTGCTCGTGCAGACCGCCGCGACCGCGACCGAGCGCGGCATCGACTATGCGATCACCGCCGCACCCCGGCAGGCCCGGCGGGTGTGGTCGATGCTGTGGCCGGCCGATGAGGTGCCGATCCAATATCCCAGCGCCGCGGCCGGGATCCTGGCCGCGATGAGCCGCCAGACCCGCGGCAACCGGACCGACGACGTCGCGCGCTGGGCGCCCAAGCACAGTCCGGGATGGACCCGGCACTGGCCGACAGCACGACCGACCGGCGCGGCCGATCGCGGGTTGATGATCACCGAGCGGCTGTCGGGACCGCCCAGCTGATCACAGCGATCGCCGTCGGAGATGACGCGTCGCGAACCCCGATCCGGGAGAGTCAGCCATCGACGAGCAGACCCACAGCGGGTCCCGCGAGAGGCGTTCGGTGCGTCGTTGCTGACACGGCCGGGAGCAGCCCCGACCATGACGTCATCGCTCTACTCGATCGGCTTGTTGATCCGCGGTCAGTTGGTGCCGGGGCCTTGCCGTTTCCGCGTCTCCGGTCCGCGGGCAGTGCCGTCATCGCTCGGCCCCTCGACGGCCCGGTCGGGCGGAGCGGGGCCTGCGTCAGCGGGCGCAGGGGGCAGGCGCCCACCTTCGTTCTCCCAGGCCAGTTCGGGCGCTGTTGCCAGGTCAGTGATTGCCAGGTCCCTATTCACGGGGGCCGTCCTCGATGTCGTGCTCGTCCGCGTGGGCAGTGGCCTCCGGAGGTGTCGTCTGGGCGTTGCTCGAACGCCCTGTGTGGGCTTCGTTGCGGAACCGTTCGGCGAGGTGTGGGTAGTGCAGTTCGAATGCGGGGCGTTCGGAGCGGATGCGGGGGAGTTCGGTGAAGTTGTGTCGCGGTGGCGGGCAGGACGTCGCCCATTCCAGGGAGTTGCCGAAGCCCCACGGGTCGTCGACGGTGACCACGCGGCCGTAGCGGTAGGACTTGAAGACGTTCCAGATGAACGGCAGCGTGGAGGCTCCGAGGATGAACGCCCCGATCGAGGAGATCGAGTTGAGCACGGTGAACCCGTCGGTAGGGAGGTAGTCGGCGTAACGGCGCGGCATGCCCTCGTTGCCCAGCCAGTGCTGCACCAGGAACGTCATGTGGAAGCCGACGAACGTGGTCCAGAAGTGGAACTTGCCCAGCGTTTCGTCAAGCATCCGGCCGGTCATCTTCGGGAACCAGAAGTAGATTCCGGAGTAGGTGGCGAACACGATGGTGCCGAACAGCACGTAGTGGAAGTGCGCCACCACGAAATAGGTGTCGGTGACGTGGAAGTCGATCGGGGGCGAGGCCAGCAGGACGCCGGTCATCCCGCCGAACAGGAACGTGGCGGCAAACCCGATCGCGAACAGCATGGGGGTCTCGAAGGTCAAGTGACCGCGCCACATGGTGCCGATCCAGTTCACGAACTTGAACCCGGTCGGAACGGCGATGAGGAAGCTGGTGAGGGAGAAGAACGCCAGCAGTACTGCGCCGGTGGCATACATGTGGTGCGCCCACACCGCGGCCGACAGCATCGCGATCGCAATCGTTGCGAAGATCATGCCCTTGTAGCCGAACAGTGGTTTGCGGGAGAAGACCGGGAAGACTTCGGTGACGATGCCGAAGAACGGCAGCGCGACGATGTAGACCTCGGGGTGGCCGAAGAACCAGAACAGGTGCTGCCACAAGATCGTGCCGCCGTTGGCCGGGTCGAACACGTGGGCGCCGAGCTGGCGGTCGGCGAGCAGACCGAACAGGGCGGCGGTCAGGACCGGGAATGCAATGAGGATCAGGATCGCGGTGACGAAGATGTTCCAGGTGAAGATCGGCATCCGGAACATCGTCATGCCCGGTGCGCGCATGCAGACGATGGTGGTGATGAAGTTGACCGCGCCGAGGATGGTGCCCAGTCCGGCGACGATCAGACCGGTGATCCACAGATCCTGGCCGGCTCCCGGCGAGTGGATGGCGTCCGACAGGGGGGTGTAGGCGAACCAGCCGGAGTCCGCGGCGCCGCCCGGGGTGAGGAAGCCCGAGAGCACGATGAGGCCGCCGAAGAGGAACAGCCAGTAGGAGAAGGCGTTGAGCCGCGGGAACGCGACGTCGGGTGCCCCGATCTGCAGCGGCACGATGTAGTTCGCGAAGCCGAACAGGATCGGCGTCGCGTAGAGCAGCAGCATGATCGTGCCGTGCATGGTGAACAGCTGGTTGTACTGCTCGTTGGACAGGAACTGCTGCCCGGGTACCGCCAGCTCGGCGCGCATGAGCAGTGCCATCGCCCCGCCGGCCAGGAAGAAGCCGAACGAGGTGACGAGGTACAGGATGGCGATGTCCTTGGGATCCGTGGTGCGCAACATCTTCAGCAGCGTGGATCCCTTGACCGCCCGGCGTGCCGGGTACGGACGCGAGATGATGATCGGTTTCGGTTCGACGTCGGTCACGGTGGCCCTGCTTCGGGTGTCGTGGCTGGATGGTGACCAGCTCGCTGGTCTGCCGAGCGTGTAGCCGGCGGTGAATCGCGCCGCCAGCAGGCGCGGCACCAGTGCGGCGACCACAAACGTCCACCGGTTCCCTCGCGCGCCCAGGCGGCCCCTCGCTGCGTTGCCGACCTTGCGAGCACCCCGGTATGAGCTGCGGCCGGCGCCTTGCGAGGAGCCGCCTGGATCACGCGATGAACCCGGCAACGTTCGTGGTCACCGCCTGGGCCGCGTTGACAAAGTCCTGATCGCGGCCTTCGCGCCCAGATCGCCCCTGGCGGCGCCGACGCGAAGCCTGCGAGCAGCGCTTCGGTGTTGCCGCCCCGTCCATGTACGTCCAGTACACCGGCCCGCAGCGGCGCCTTGCCAGCGACGATCTGGATCACGAGGGCCATCGACCATCCCTTTGTCAACACGACCTCGCTCTAACATGCCGCGACGAGGGGCCCCACCGCGACGGTGTGACCGGCCAACTTCACGCGACCAGATTGCCGATGTCCGGCAGCGTGCTGGCGGTTCTGCTCGATCGGACATGGCGCCTCCCGCGGACCCGTTCGTCCCGGCCGCGGCCCCTGTCTGACACCCCGCTGCCCGACCCGACCCGTCACGCCCAGCCCGATCCGTCGCCGGATCACCGGTCGGGACCTCGCCGGCGAACAGGGCGCCCACCCCGCCAATACCTCCTGACCGCAGTCCCGGTTGGCGGGGCGGTGCGCCGCCGCGGGTCATGCAGGGTTCTGTCGGATGGGGAGCGGTGCTGATCTGGTGCTGCATGGTCTCGACGATCGATGGGTCGATCAGGGTGGAGGTGTCGCCGAGGGTTCGCAGTCGAACGACAATGGTCTGCCCGGTGCCTGTGCCACGGCCGGTCCGGTCCGGTCCGGCCGTGTCGGGCGCTGCAGCGGCGGGAAACCGCGGTGGCCGCAACCCACCCGAGGACGGTGCTCGTTCAACTCGGCGACGCCGCAGGATCAGGGCGGGCCGTCCATGATGATCAGGAGCCGCCCGGCTGGTCGAAGCGCTGGGGAGAGGCCAGGTGACCAGCGTGTCGACGCGAAGGCGCCGGTGGTGATCGCCGGGTGCGAACGGCAGGCATCCGGGCCCGGATCCTGGTCTGCGGTAGCGCATGTCTGCGGGTCGGGGTTTCAGCCGATTGGGGTGAGGTGGGCCAGGCAGGCGCCGGCTTCGGCGAATGGCTCCAGACCGGTGGCGGCCAGTGGTGCGTGGAGTTCGGCCAGCGCGCCCTGCATCAGGCCCAGATGCAGCGGGCAAACCAGGTCGCGATGCTCTTGCGCCAGCTCGAGGAAGGGGCAATGGCGCAGTCGCACCCGCGTGGGCAGGTCTGGGTCGTCGGTCGCGACGTCCGGCGCGAAGTCCAGGTCCTCGAGCATCGCGACCAGGCGGGTGATCGCGTCGGCACGCGTGACCTCGTGAAACGGAGCGGGACGGGAGATCAGGTGCGCACCCCACGCGCGGCCGGCCGTCGTGGCTGCTTCGCCCGCCGTCGGGCCGGCCGCCGCGAGGTGGCTGAGCATGATCTCGGCCAGGATCTGGTAGCGACGGGTGCCGCCGCGGGCCAGGCCGGGGCGCTGCCGGTAGAGCAGGCGTGGGCGTCCCGGGCCCGACGCCGCGTCCATCGTTCGCTCGGCGACCCCGTCGGCCACCAGTGACTCGAGGTGGAAGCGCGCAGTGTTGGGGTGGACGCTCAGTTGTGCCGCGATCTCGGACACGCCCACCGGTCTCACGGCCCGCTGGATCGCCTCGAGCACCTGCTGGCGGCGATCACTCATCGTCGTGGCCGCCCGTCGTCCTCGTAGAAGATCGCCTCGACCGGGCACTCCTCCACGCAGGCGCGGTCCTTGATGTCGACGCACGGCAGCGCGATCACGTAGGTCACCGGGCTCCTCCTCGGGCGGTGTGAGCTGCACGCAGTTTACACAATTTATCCTTGTATAAATAGAGGGATCTTGGTCTACTCAGTCTGTCGGAACAGCTTCGACAGCGAGCGGGCAATCCAGGAGGACGCGGCGTGACATCGACCTCGGAAATCCATGTCCAGTGCACCGGCACCGACCCTGCGGTACAGGCCCGAGCGGTACTGCAGGGTCGCGATGAGGAGCTCCTGGCCGCGCTCACGGCGAAGACCGCGCTGCTCGTCGAGCTGCACCTGGCGCCAGCCGAGCGAGCGCAGGCGCAGGATTCACTGAACCGCTTCTGTGCCCAGCGCGTATTGCCGCACCTGGACGTGATCGACCGAGCGGTGTATGCGGTGGCGGCCGGGGCGCCCGAGACTCGACTGCTGGTGCGCGCGCTGCGGGCCATGCACGAGCTGGTCGCGATCGCCATCAGCGAGTTGAGCCGGCCGAGGGTGCCGAACAGGTGGCCGCCGCCGCGCACGCCACCGCCGTGCTGCTCGGCGCCCGCAACGAGGTCGACCGTGCGGTGCTGTCGCCTGCACTGGCGACGATCCCCGGGGTCGACCTCCCCACCCTGGCCCAGGATGTCGCGACGCTGCTGGGTGGAGGGACGCTCGCCACACCGGAGGTCCTCGACGTCCGCGAGATCCCGCACGGGCGGCGTCACCCGCGCATCTTCGGCATCTACGCTCGGCTCACCCCGGGCCAGTCGTTCGTGTTGGTCAACAATCACGACCCGAAGCCGCTGCGCCGCGAATTCGACGCTACCCATCCCGGTCAGTACACGTGGGAGTACCTCGAAACCGGACCCACCCAATGGCAGGTGCGGATCGGACACCCCCCGCAGCCCGCGTAGGTGCCCGGGCAGGCACACACGATGCGCCCGAGCGACGAGCGGTCAAGGCCCTCGGTTGGCGGCAGGGAGTCGGCAAGCTGGCCGGAACACGGTGCCCAGGCACGCCGGAGCCCCGGGGCGCCCGGTCACGCCACGGTGGCGGGAGAGCCGGCGGAGGTCGCCGCCGGGACGGTCCGTCATCGCCGGCGGGAGCGGTCGATGCGACCGAGCCGTGAACGCCGGCGCCCCGAGCCCGGGATGCCATCCATCGATGCGCCCCGGTGCCGGGCGAGCAGCCACACGAGGAGGTCACAACGTGCTCGCGGATCAGGAACGGGACGAGGTGTGCGAGGTCGAGCGTGACCCACGATCCGGACTTCGGCCGGTCCGTCGCCGCCGGCGGTCCGGGCGATTCGAGCTTCTCCGCCCGGCGGGTATCCACCCTGCCGGGAGGCCGCCACGATCGTGCGAGCGTCGCGCTGACGCGGGGCGTGCTGATGCTGCTGGCGAGGGCCCCGGGCAGCGCGCTGTTGCGCGCGGCGCTGGCCGCAATGATCCTGGTGGCGCGGCGTCACCGGGCCGGCCGTCGGGAGACGTAGGTGCATCGCCCGTCTGGGCGACCCGTGAAGGGCGGCGGTCGTGAGGGTGGGCGTGGTCGGCGTGCTGATGGTCGGCGTCCCGTTCACCTGGCTCGGAATGGTGCTGGCGATCTCTTTCCTGGAGACGCCGTTGAAGTTCCGTGCGCCAGGGATCACGGTGCCGCTCGCGCTCGGCATCGGGCGACTGGTGTTCCGGGCCCTCGCCGTCGCGGAGCTCGCCCTCGCCACGGCACTCACCGCCACACTGGCGCTGAGCAGTGGCGCGGTCCCTGGTGGCGCCGCGACATGGATGCTGACCGGGCTGCTCTGGGTGGTGCTGGCGGTTCAGTGGGGGGTGCTCCGGCCCCGGCTGGATCGCCGCACCCACATCGTGCTGGCCGGAGGAAGCCCACCGCGGTCGCGGCTGCACCTGGCCTACGTCGCGCTCGACGTGATCAAAGTCGTGCTGTTGCCCGTCCTCGGGGCCCTTCTCGTCGCCGGGATCACGTCGTGAGCGCCCCACCGGTGCGCCGCGACATCGCCGACCGCGACGACATCTCCCAGCTGGTGACCGCGTTCTACCAGCGGGCGTTCGCCGATGATCTCCTCGGCCCGGTCTTCGTCGACATCGCCAGGGTCGACCTGTCCACGCACCTGCCGGTGATGTGTGACTTCTGGGAGACGGTGCTGTTGCGTGCCGGGCTGTATCGCCGCAACGCGTTGCGACCTCACATCATTCTCGACGCCGAAGTTCCGCTCACCGCCGGCCACTTCGCACGCTGGCTCACGCTGTGGGCCGCCACCGTGGACGAACGGCACGCAGGGGAGAGGGCCGAGCTCGCCAAGGTCCAGGCCACCCGCATCGCCGGCTCGATCATCCGACGACTACGCGGTCAGCCGGCCTCGGAGATGGTCACCATCGCCTCCCGGCCCCGGCGATCGGCCGCGCCGCCTCCCACTGGCACATCCGCCGACCCGAACACGCGGGACGACGGGAATTGAGTCCTCCCATGGGAAGACCGTGCGCCAGCCCGCCGTACACCGGGTAGCTGGGGCCAACATGTGGCGGAGGCCCTCCGCCCGAGCTGCTCGGCAGCAGCAGGCCAAGCCGGTGGTTGGTCCTGCCCGGAACCCGTGCGCACAGGCGCGACCTGGCAGCTCGCACGGCGTGCTGGCCGCCCCGATATCGGAGACTGCTGCACGACACAGCGAGAGCGCGGCGGCGTTGCTCGCTGTCGATGTTGTCGGGTGTCGAGATTGCCGAGTCTCGGCAATCTCGGGGTGGGTAAGTCGGCCGATTACAACCAGTGCTGCCAACGGTCGGCCGCGGCAGTGTCATGGACAACGAGCCGGTCGCGCCGCTCGTTCGGCCGGTCTGCGGGGCGCCCCGGGGCTCCTGCCGCCCGGGGTGCTCGTGTCGGACCCGGGCCCGTATGCAGCAGCACTCGCGAGCACCGACGGACCGTCCGTGCTCGCGAGTCGTTGATCAGGAGGACGGTACATCGATGGTGTCAAACGATTTGTCAAGCGCAGCCGACCAGTCCGACGCCCTCACGTGCTGCTCGGCAATCCGGATTCTCCGCGCAGACCACCGTGCAGCGTTGGCCGACAAGGAGCTGTCGGGGCACCTCGATGAGCTCCTCACGGCCGTGAGCCAGGAGCTTGCGGCCGACCTCGAAGCGATACCGAAAACGGTGCGATGCGCCGCAGTGGAGCTCGCTGCCCACATCGTGGCACGCTCCCCGAGCCGCGTCCCGCGTCGTCGAGACGGTGCAGATGGCCCGGCCCAGCTCCCGGATTCCGGCCGTCGCCGATCCCGCGAGAACGACCCACGTGCCGAACGCCCCTTCACCCGATCCATTCGGCTCGGGCGAATGGGATGATCGTTGATCCCCCACGATCCCACGACCGACGACCAATCGACACAGAACAGAGCTGTCAGGAGTATCCGCTGATGCCGATCGACACACGGCGAGTCTGGTTGACTCAACAGACCTACGAGCGAGCGCGGATCGAACTCGCCCAGCTACTGGTGGAACGCGCCACCGGCTCGCACGGGGAACACGCCGAGCCGGATCGCCGCGAGCTCAGGATCCGGCAACTACAGGAACTCATCGGCAGCGCCGCTGTGGGATACGAACCGCCCGATGACAGCGTCGCCGAGCCCGGCATGGTGCTGACCGTGCACTACGAGACCGATGATCTCACCGAGACGTTCCTGATGGCCGACCGCGAGGAATCAACCGATGATGCCCTCCCGATCTGTTCACCCCAATCGCCCCTGGGTGCAGCCCTGTGCGGGGCCAGGGCGGGAGACCGGCGGACGTTTCAGCTTCCCGGCGGCGACCCGATGACCGTCAGGCTCATGAGTGCGGTTCCCTATCGGAGTCGCCACCGACTTCACGCTGGTTGACATCCGCTCCGCTGCGCTCCGCTGGGCGGCACACGCGAGCGTGTTGCCCGTCTGCTCGACAACATCCCAGGCCAGGCGTGCCCGCGGGTCGTCGATGAGCCGGCCAGCGGCCTTCGCCATCGCTTCGCGATCACCGTGAGCGGCAAGGACGTGCAGGTCGACGAGCTCGTTGAGTCAGGCCTCGGGGTACTCGGGGTAGGGGCGCATCGGGCAGCCTCATCGGGGGCGCCGCCCGGACCTGGCCGCCTGATCCATCAGGTGGTTGAGCTCGATGATCACCAGAGCGACGGTAAGTGCGAAGCCGACGAAGCACCCAACGACGGCGACGTCCTCCCACATGTGATCCTCCAGCTGTGATCGATCAAGGTCAGTGCTCCACTATCCCGCAATGATTGCGATTGCGCAATTATTCTGCTGGTTCGGCGCGGTGACTGCATCGGCGCAAGCCATGTGACAGGCCGAGGTCGAGGCCCCCTCGGGCACAGGCATCGCGGATCGGGACGTTGACGTGGTGGTGGCCGCTGCTCGGATCCTGGTGTCCCTGAGGGCCGACGCGGTCACTTACCTCGACGAGCCGGTGACACAGCCTCAGCTGCGCATCGTGGTAACGCTCACGAGCCGTGGGGCTCTCAACCTCGCGGGGGGCTCGATCCACCCGATGGGCCTACTGCAGTGGATGCAGGTCTGGGTCATCTGTCGGCCGGGTGGGCCGGCCGGGTCGTGGCTCACGAGCAGCTGAACCGACGCGTCGGCAGTGACACGCTGAGCCGGGCGCAGCCGCGCGGTACACGAAGGGTGATCGTCGGCGACACCCATGTGGATCGCTTCCAGTTCCCCCTTGATGACCTTCGGGTGGTGGGTCGCCAGCCACGTGTCCAGCCGTCGACGGCACCACGCTCGCACCGCTGATCCCACGGACCCACTGCGCTGAATCCACATGCGAACCCCGTCCCGTTTCGCCGAGTCGGTCCGAAGCTCACCGCCGGACCCGCCCCGGCAGCGGCGCCGGCACCAGTGCGCTGAGCTCCGGTCGCAGCGGCGCCACCACCGGGCGTGCCCGGATCGCGGTGGTGGTGATACCACCCGCCGTTCGACCAGCGCCTCCCACTTGACCACCCGACGTGGCGAGCCGAGCCCGGCCCAGGTGGTGCTGCGCAGGTCCGCTCCCTCGACGACCCACCCGTCCTCGCTGCAACGAAGCACGACGTCTCGGATCTGAGCCGCCTGTGGCGCGGTCGTCGTCAGCACGAGTCGTCCGATTGCGTCTCGGCCAAGCAGTAGTTCCCAAGGCCGTCGGACGAACGCCGGCCGGACCGACAGGACGCCGACGGTGACGCCGGACGGCTGCCAGTCGTGGACCGCGATCGCCGGCACGAAGACCCAATGGCCGCCCAGGTCGGCTACCAGACCGGTCACGGTCGTGGTGGCTGGATCGAGCGACCGGTGAGCGACGACATCACGAACGTGACCGAGATGCTGGCCGTGCGGACCGACGATCGCCCGCCCGAGCAGTTGCATGACCCGCAGGGTTTGGGCCGTAGCTGTGGCGCCACCATTCGGTAGCAGGCCCGTCGACAGCCGGCCATTCAGTGATGGGCCGCTTTCCGGTTCATGCCTGACCGCACAGAAATTGGGCTGGTTACCGCGCGGCTCGACTCGAAAAAGGGTCCGTTGTCGCTTGTTTGGTACAGTCATCATCTTCTCCATAGGAACTGCCTAACGTCGCGAGGGTTGATACTTCGGTTCCTCCGATGTCAACGCGCCCGATTCATGATCCGCGATTGGCCGATCACTTCAGCCGCCCTGGCCAGGGAACTCCGCCGAGTCGATAACCCCTCGATCCCACGTCCAGCACGCCGTCCGTGGTATCCGATCGCTGGGCACCTGCATCATGGCGGCGGCGGCGAGCTGCGGCTGCGGCAGTGACAAGGCAGGTGCTGACAGAACGACAGGTGCGGACAGAACTGGCGAGTCTGCGAACGGATGTCCCCGCGAGTCGTCGGGTGATGCAACCGGGCGGTCCGCCCGTCCTGTTGTTGTTCCAGGCGACGCTGCGGCAGGGTGTTCAGTGGGGTGCTGCGAATGTCATTCCGCGCGCTTCCCGGCGACCATCTGCAGTGTTCGTCGGAGCAACACTCGGCCGCGCAATGGTCGGCCGCGAGGCCATCGGCGACGACGGTTGTGCCGCTCGGCCTCCGAGTTCCGGCGTCGGTGTGAGTGCATAGCAGGCCAGGCACAGCGTGGTCTCCGGAATCGCCGCGAGCACGCCGGTGTCGATTGCGGCACCGCATGCGCGGCACTGGCCGTAGTCGCCCGTTGCCATCCTGCTCAGGGCCAGTTCGATGGCACTGAGCGCTCGCTGCGCGCCGGCCGTCACGATCGCCCGCACTTCTCGCAGGGCTGCGGCCACGTGTGGATCCGTGCCGCGCTCGGTTGGCGGCCACGATGACATGCCGATTCGCTCCTCCTCATCGATCTGAGTGAGCTGCTCAATCCGAAAGCCTCGCTGGTCCTCCAAGGCCTGTCGTAGCGTGGGTAGAAGCGCGGCGAGCTGGTCGTCGAGTCGACGCTCGGCCAGGAGCCGGTCGGCATGCACAGAGCGCGGTCGAGCCATTCAGAAGCTCCAGATCGGGGACAGCTGAGGAGAGGAGACGCCGGTACCCGCCGCGCATCGGGGTGCCCGGCAGCGCAGCGCGACGACTCCGGGAACGTCGGCTGAAAGTGGGCGAGGCTGGTTGTGGGGGAGGGCGCCTCACTGCTCGCGGTCGCAGGTCCGAGATCCCCCTCTCGGCGCGGCGCCCGACGTTTCACTCATCTGCTGCGGGACGCGTCGGTCAACCGCTGCGCACGCCGGTCATCGATCACCCGCCGACCGCGTTCCGCCACGGTGTCATCCACATCCACGGCAGCAGAACGTGGCTGCCGCTATTGACATGGCGCTCGTCCGCAGCCCGAGCATGCGCGGATGCCGACTCACCACCTTCGCTGTCGCCCGGGGCGGATGTGCGGATCACCCAGGACGGCGTCCCGCATGCCGGTCCAGGAGAGGGGGCTTCCTGGGCACCCCCTACGGTGCCCGACCTGCGGACCTGGGGCAGTGCACGTCGTCGGCCGAGAACACCGCCGCTACGTTGCCGACCATCGGCAATAGGCGGAGCGGGCGACGCCGTTCTCCCTTCCGTCTGGTCACGCCGACATGTCGGTATTGCCCATCAGGATGGCAACGGCCCGCTGGACGCGCTCCCAACTGTGCGTCCTGCTGGGCGTCCCGCTGTGCGTCCTGCCGCGTGGGCAGGGCGAGGACCTGGTCCATCCGGCGCAGTTCGTCGCGTTGGTCAGTGGTTCAACGCCCGCTGACCCGTCCTCCGCCGCCGCACCCACCATCACACTCGTCCCCTCAGCCGCGGACCTCTCACCATCGAACTATATCGTGCTACGATACGATTGCCGTTGCTCGGCACTGAGACGTGCCGGATCGGGAGACCATCTCGAGGAGGTGGGTCGTGCTCGGTGATCACGAGCGGAAGATTCTGCGTCAGGTCAAACACCGGTTCATAACCGATGACCCCGAGTTCATCCGCTCCTTTGAACCCGCCAGGCACGCCTGCCACGCCACCCCCCATCTGCCGCCACCGGCAGGCGCGCGCAGTGGACGGCAGGCGAGTGGGAACCAGCACCGCACTCCTCGAACGTCGAGGAACCCCGCTCGACCCCACCCGTCGAATGATCGGAGGACGAGATGATCATCGTGTTTGTCCTGATCGCGGTGCTGGCCCTGGGCCTGATGCTGCTCGGGTCGACCGTACGAGTCATCACGCAGTTCGAGCGTGGTGTCATCCTGCGCTTCGGGCGGGTGCGCGCGGCGACTCGCGGGCCAAGGCTAGCAGTGATCGTCCCGTTCGCAGACCGCCTGCACAAGGTCAACATGCAGATCGTCACGATGCCGGTACCCGCCCAGGAAGGCATCACCCGCGACAACGTCACCGTCCGGGTGGACGCCGTCGTGTACTTCCGGGTCGTCGAGCCGGTCAAGGTAGTCGTCGACGTGCAGGACTACACCCACGCGATCGGGCAGGTCGCGCAGGCGTCGCTGCGGTCGATCATCGGCAAGAGTGACCTGGATGATCTGTTGTCCAATCGGGAGCGACTCAACCAGGGTCTGGAACTGATGATCGACAGTCCGGCGTTGGACTGGGGTGTGCACATCGACCGCGTCGAGATCAAGGACG
The DNA here is from genome assembly GCF_042653605.1 of Pseudonocardia sp. GCM10023141. Taxonomy (NCBI): domain Bacteria; kingdom Bacillati; phylum Actinomycetota; class Actinomycetes; order Pseudonocardiales; family Pseudonocardiaceae; genus Pseudonocardia; species Pseudonocardia sp. GCM10023141. The sequence continues at coordinate 238,884 of NZ_JBHSIR010000027.1, read as the reverse complement.
TCGCGCTGCCCGAGTCGATGAAGCGGTCCATGTCGCGCCAGGCCGAGGCCGAGCGGGAGCGACGCTCCCGGGTGATCATCGCCGAGGGTGAGCTGCAGGCCTCGGAAAAGCTGGCCCAAGCCGCCGAGGTGATGGCAGAACACCCGGCCGCGTTACAGCTGCGGCTGCTCCAGACCGTCGTCGAGGTCGCCGCGGAGAAGAACTCCACCCTGGTGCTGCCCTTCCCCGTCGAGCTGCTGCGCTTCCTCGAACGCGCGACACCCACCGAGACCGCTTCAGCTGCCCCGCCCGCGGTGACCCCGCCAACGGTGGCCCCGACAGCCGTGGTCGCGGCAGCGTCTCCTCCGACGTACGACTGCGTCGAGGACCCCGAGCACGACGAGGCGAGCGGGGAGACCGCGTCGAGCGGTCGACAGCCTGCGGATCTTGACATCACACCGGTGCCAGCATCGCCGGCGCGCGCGGTCGCCGGCCGGTGACCGGGGCCAGCAAGCAGGATGACGTCGTGGTACACGCCTGGACCCTGGACCCACCCGCCGATGTCGCAGCGTGCGGCGGCCGCCCGACGATGGCGGCGGCCCTCGCGCGCCGGGCCGTGGAGAGGAAACGTGTCCGGTGGCGCGCGCAGTACGGTAGTGCGGCGACCACAAACGTCCACCGGGCCCCTCGCGCGCCAAGGCGGCCCCTCGCGGCGTTGCCGACCTTGCGAACACCCCGGTATGAGCTGTGGCCGGCGCCTTGCCAGGAGCCGCCTGGATCACGCGATGAACCCGGCAACGTCCGTGGTCACCCCACTAGCGTCGCGGTCCTCACCACGCTCTCGTGTAGTGATCCGGCTCAGGCGCTGGTAGCCGAATCGCGGGGTGCGGCGCTCGTCGTCGTCGGATCGCGAGGTCGGGGGCATGTCCGGGGGACGCTGCTCGGGTCGGTCAGCCAGGCCGTCGTGGCGCACGCGCATTGCCCGATCGCGGTCGTGCATCACCGCTGCGGAACCGCGGAGCGACCCGCGGGGATGCAGCCCGGGCTCGCCTCGCGAGCGTCTCCCGCAGGCCGAATCTCCCGAGTCGGCACACGATCGGTCCGACCGTCTCGGTCGAGGATCGACCATCGAGCACGACGCGAGCCCACGGCGACTGGGCGGACCCGGTGCGAGGACCGACCCGACGGTGGCAGAACGGAGCAGCGGACGTGACGGACGATGGCGACGGGCATCAGCCACGCGCTCAAGCCGAAACGTTGAGCGTTCACACCGAGTGGTTGAACGAGGTGGCCGAGTCCGCCAGCCGTGACGCCGGTGGCGCCCCGGTTGAGCTGCTCGGTGACTACCTGCCGCTGTTGGCTGATGCTGCCACGTCCGGGCGCACACCGGATCCGGCTGAGCTCGAGGCGGTTGGCCTGCTGGGGCGACGAGCCGCCGAGCTGGGCGTATCGGCGGGCACCGCGGTCCAGCTCTACCTCTCCGCTGCACGGCGACTGTGGCAACAGCTCCCCGTGGTGATCCGCTCGCGCGACAACGAAGCCGTCCGGGCCGCCGCCGCCGCGGTCCTGCGCGTGGTCGACGACGCCGTGGCGAGCCTGGCCGAGGGATACACCGAGGGCCGCCGACAGATGGTCCGGTGGGAAGAGACACTGCGCCACGAGTTCATCGAGGATCTTCTGCGCGGCGACGCCGACGTCGGTCGGCTCGTGGAGCGCGCCGAGCCGTTCGGACTGGACATGGCCCGCCCGCACCAGGTCGCACTCGCTGCCCCGACCGGGCGGCTCGACGACACCACACCGGCGCTCAGTTCCCTGGAACACGCGATCGTGGCGCGGGTCGGCGACCGTGACGTCCTGGTCGCGACCAAGGACGGCTGGATCGTCGTCGTCGCACCCGCCGACGCCGACCTGCCCGGGCCCCGATCCGCATCCCACACGCTCGGTGATCTCATGCTCGCCGAGCTCCGCCGTTCCCCCCGCGGGCAACCGTGGCGGGTCTCGGTCGGGCGGCCCTACCCAGGCTCCTATGGGATCGCCCGCTCGTATGAGGAGGCACGCGAAGGATTGACGATGGCGGTGCGGTTGCACCTGGACACGCCGGTGATTCGTGCCGAGCACCTGCTGATCTACCGCGTGCTGTTACGGGATCAGCCGGCGATCGCCGATCTCGTGCACTCGATGCTGGGCAGGCTGGTCCATAGCCGTGGCGGAGCCGAGCCGCTGCTGGCCACCCTCGACGCCTACTTCGCCACCGGGTGTGTGATCACCGAGACGGCCCGCCGACTCCACCTGTCGGTGCGCGCGGTCACCTATCGCCTCGACCGGATCAAGACCCTCACTGGTCACGACCCCACTGACCCCGCACAGCGGTTCGCCATCAACGCCGCGGTCCTCGGCGCCAGGCTTCTGGGCTGGCCGGAGAACGACCTGCACTGACGATGACCGAGCGACGTCCGCGCCGGCAACGCGTGCCCAGCTGCCGACGTGAGATCCCGGTGTCAACCATGCGGCATCGACTGTGACACGTCATGGTCCATCGTCGAAACGTTCGCCGCGATAGGGAGCAGACCTGCGACACCTTGATCCACCAGCTCCGCGCTGCGCGTCTCGTCCAGGTGGGCGGTCGGCGCATTGAGGCGTTCCCGTGTGTCCTGAACGCAAGGAGGAGTCGATGTAGGTCGAGTTCTTGGTGCGGTGCTGCGTGAATGATGAAGGATGCGGCCCTTCGGAGCCGTCCTGCGGAGGGAGGCTTCAAACCGCCTCATGCTGTGTTGGCCGAAGACCGTCGTGGTGAGCGATGAGGAAAAGGCGCCGTGTGAGGTGTCAGGTAGGGATCGGGAAGGTGAGCGCAAGAGAATCGTCGCTGACGTGTCGAAAGCTCAACAGGTGACATAGGAAGCACTGACATGTAGCGCGTGCATCACGGCTCCGGCGGCGTCAGCCACTCGGCTGCAGAGCGGTAGAGCGCGCCGACCTCGCGGCCACGCAGGGCCGGGACGTCGGTCGTCACGGTCATGCCGTTGCTGGACTGGAGGTAGAGCAGGTGGCGGCAGCCCGCGGGAAAGGTGTTGAGCAGCGCGCTGTCCAGGCGGAGGACCGCGGCGGGGTCGACCGGATCGATCCGGTCCTTCTCGTAGATCGGCTGCCGCGCGACGATCCGCCACTGCCCGTCGCGGCGCGCGAACAGGTCGTGGAAACGCCCGATGCAGGTGACGTCGCACTCCACCCCGTGCACGTCGGCGCGCTGGGAGATCGACATCTTGGTCTGCGCGACGGCGCGGTCGCCGTGCACGTCGATGAGGCTGCCGGCGAGCGCGTGGTGCACGAGCACACCGGCGTCGAAGGCCTGGCGGCAGGCCGCGACGAAGGCATCGGCGTCGCCGTCGAACCACGTGGCGCGCATCCGGCCCTCGTCGTGCCATGTCGCGCGCAACTCGTCCCACAGCCCGGCGTCGCGGGCCACCGCCCAACGCTCGACGACGCGGCGGATGTCCTGCTCCGCACGCGACGTCGAGTGCCGCGGGTCGGATCCCTCAGCCACGGACGCCGCGGATCTGCTTGCTCGGGTCGACGAACCACAACGCGCCCACCGCGAGCAGGGGCAAGACGGTGAACTGCCACAACGCGGCCCCGCCCCATCCCAATGCCTGGATCAGCCGCGCGAACACCAACCCGGAGACAGCGGCCGCGGTGTAGTAGCTGACCAGGAACAGTCCCTCGCCGCGGCCGATCTGGTGCGGCCGCACGGCGCGGGTCATCGCGCTGTTGCAGTTCGGGAACAGCGCCCCGGATGCGAACGTGCCCATGAGGAACGCCAGCACGCACTGCCACGCGGGACTGGTGGGCCCGTGGAACACGAACCAGGCGACGATCGCGACGGCCACGTAAGTGCCGATGAGCAGGCGACGCTGGTCACCGCGGTCGCCGAGCCAGCCGAACAGGATCCCCATCGCCGCGCCGGCGCCGATGAGGCCCGATGCGAGCGCGGTCTGGCCGGGGCTGAACGCCAGCACGTCGTGCAGGTAGGTGGGGTAGAGGCCGAGGAAGCCGTAGAACACGAGACCGCCCGCCGCGGACGCGATGCCGAGACTGAGGGTGTTGCGGTTGTAGGGCGACGCGGGCAGGTGGTCGGCACCGGCCACCTCGTGCGGCCGTGCGGCCGTGCGGTTCTCGGTCATCGACCGGCGCGCGCCGATCGCGATCGCGGCGACCATGACGAGCCCGACGCAGCCCAGTACGACGAACGGGGCGCGCCAGGTGCCGTAGCCCTGCGAGAGCGTGGTGCCGATGATCGGGCCGAAGAACACGCCGGTGCCGAACACGGCGCTGAGCACACCGAAGACGAGGGTGCGCCGGCGGAAGAAGTAGCTGGCGCCGATGGCGTAGATGGCGGCCGTCTGCATTCCCTCGCCGATCCCGGACAGGATGCGGTAGGCCGCCATGTCGGCGAACCCGACCGCCAGCGGGAGCAGCAGCGTGCCGGCGGAGAACACGATGACGCTGAGCAGCAGGATCATCTTGCGAGGGGCCCGGTCGACGAGGTGTCCACCGACGAGTCCGGCCACCGCCAGGCCGAGGGTGAAGCTGGTGGCGAGCACGCCCGCCTGGTCGAGGGAGAACCCGAATTCCGTGCGGATCGCGGGCAGCAGGGGGTAGAAGACCTGCCGGTCCATGGCGTTGATCATGAATGAGAGCGCGAGCAGCACCGACCCGATGACGACGACCGCGAGTGCCGCCGATCGTTGCGGTCGGTCCTGCTGTTCTGCTGGAGGTTGGGTGTTGCGGGGTACCGAGGGAATGTCGTCCGAGACCGCCTGACTCATGCCAACTCCTTCGTCGGTCGTGCCGGGGCTCGCCGGACCGCAGGGCCGGCGTGGGGGACGTGCGGGGTGCGGGCCGCTCAGGTCGGGGCGTGGACCCCGACCATCAGGGCGGCGAGGTCGTCGGGGCGCAGGAACGACGGCGGCGGCTGCGGCCCCCACGCGAAGAGCCCCTTGGCGCCTTCGAGCACCTCCGGCGACCAGAGCTGGTCGTCGACGATACTGTCCATGTCGGAGTAGTACTCGCTGAAGTTGCCGGCCGGGTCCTTCAGGTACCAGAAGAAGTTCGACCCGGCGAAATGCCTGCCCAGGCCCCAGACGTGGCGCTCGGGATGGCCGTCGAGCATGTCGAACGCGCCCCGCCCGACGTCGTCGACGTCGTCGACCTGCCACGCGGTGTGATGCAGGAACGTCACGGGCGCGCGGAGCACCAGAACGTTGTGATGGTCCTGTGAGCAGCGCAGGAACGCGCCCTCGTCCTTGATGTGGTCGCTGATCTGGAAGCCGAGGCCCTCGACCAGGAACCGGACGGTGGTCGTCAGGTCCGTCGAGCCGAGTACGGCGTGGCCGAGCTTGCGCGGCGTGACGCGGTCCGTCCGGAGGACACCGGGAGTGCGGGCGCCGACCCGATCGATGCGTCCTGGTCCATTGTAGATCGGGGCCGGTGTCTCCGGCTGGTTCACTCGCGGCGCCACCTGCAGGACCGTGCGCAGGCCCGTGGCCGGATCATCCGCGGCGAGCGTCGTGGCGGTGCGCTCGGACCCGACGCCCAGTCGCGTCAGCCCGACCGCGGCCCGACCGAGGTCGTCGGGGTCGTCGACACCGACGGTCAGCTCGACCAGCCGCCTGCTCGGTGTCGCGACGACGCGCAGCTGGCGGCCACCGTCGCGGGTGCTGAACCAGCCGTCGGTCTCGTCGGCGAGTCCGAAGTCGGCGTAGTACGCCGCGGTCGCGGCGACGTTCGGCACGCCCATGACGATCGACGCCAATCGATGCAGGCCCATGGAGTCCGCCCTCAGCCCGCGACGAACCGGTGCCTGAGCTCGCCGATCCCGTCGATGCGGGTGACGAGCTCGTCGCCGTCGGCGAGGAAGCGCTGCGGGTCGCGGCCCATCCCGACACCGGCGGGGGTACCCGTGAAGATCACGTCACCCGGGTCGAGCGGCAGGATCGCCGAGAGCCGGTGGATCAGCTCAGGCACCGTGAAGACGAGGTCGCGGGTGCGGCCCTTCTGCACCTGCTCGCCGTTGACGTCGCACTCCAGCGCGATGTCATCGGGGTCGGCGAACTCGTCGACGCCGACCACCCACGGCCCGATCGGCCCGAAGCCGGGGAAGGACTTGCCGAGCGCGAACTGCGGCGGGTGCGCGTTGAACTGGGTGATCCGCTCGGAGATGTCCTGACCGATCGTCAACCCGGCGACGTGGCTCCACCCCTGCTCCAACGGGACGTGGTGCGCGCGCCTCCCGATCACCGCGACCAGCTCCACCTCCCAGTCGGTGTGCCCGCCGGGCGGGAGGGCGACATCGCCGGTCGGGCCGGTGATGCAGCTCGGGAACTTCGTGAAGACGACGGGCTCCGCGGGCGGTTCGAAGCCCGACTCGGCGGCATGGTCGCGATAGTTGAGCCCGATGGCGAACACCTGGCGGGGTGCCGGGACGGGCGCCGCCAGGTCGGCGACGGCGAACGGCTTGCCGTCGGCCGCCGGATCGAGGGTGGCGGCGAAGGCGGCGAGCTCGTCCCAGCGGGCGTAGGCGGCCTGGGGGTGGGGGTCGAACCGGCCGGTGCTGGCCGTCGCGACGTCTACCGCGGAGGTGCCGGTGGCGTCGACGAGCACGAGCCGCCCGGCGAGGTTGGCGATGCGCACGGTGCCTCGATTCGGGTCAGGGGAGTGGGTCAGGCGATCGGCAGGTCGCGCTGCCCGCTCTGGACGTTGATCCAGATCAGGTCGGTGAAGTCGTCGATGCTGTAGGGGCCGGTGCGGCCCCAGCCGCTGTCGCGCACGCCGCCGATCGGGGCCTGGATCTCGTCGTCGACGGTCGGCATGTTGACGTGCACGGCACCGGATTTGACCTGTGACGCCAGCTCGAACCCGCGGTAGGTGTCGCCGGTGAGGATCGCCGAGGTCAGGCCGTAGCGGGAACGGTTGGCGACGGTGATCGCCTCGTCGGCGTCGTCGACGGGCTGCACGATCACCACCGGCCCGAACGTCTCCTCGCAGGACACGATCGCATCGTCGGGGACGTCGACGAGCACGGTCGGCGCGTAGACCTGGCCCTCGAACGTGCCGCCGGTGACGACGCGTCCGCCCTTGGCCACGGCGTCCTGCACGCGCTCGTGGACCATCGCGACCGCCTCGGGTGTGATCAGCGGGCCCACGATCGTGCCGTCGCGCTGCGGGTCGCCCATCGGCAGCGTCTCGGTCTTCTCGACCAGCTTGGCGAGGAACTCGTCGTAGATGCCGCGCTGCACGAGGATCTTGCGGGCGTTCATGCAGATCTGGCCCTGGTGGAAGAAGGCGCTGAACGCGGCCACGCGTACGGCGTAGTCCATGGCGACGTCGTCGAGGATGATCAGCGGGTTGTAGCCGCCGAGCTCCATCACCGAGCGCTTGAGGACCCGACCGGCCCGCTCGGCGAGCATGCGGGCGGTCTTGACGCTGCCGATGAAGTTGATGCAGCGCACCTCGGCGATGTCGAAGAACTCGTCGGCGATCGGCCCGGCACCCCCAGGTGCATGGGTCACCACGTTGACCACGCCGGGCGGGAACCCGGCCTCCTCGGCGATCTCAGCGACCAGCAGGCCCGCCGAGATCGGCGCCAGCTCCGAGGGCTTGACGACCACCGTGTTGCCCGCGGCCAGCGGGGAGAGCACCGCGCGCCAGGCGAGGATGCTCGCGCCGTTCCACGGCGTGAAGCTCGCGACCACGCCGAGCGGGCGTCGCACGGCCGTCGAGTACGTGCCGGGGACGTCGGACTGGAGGATGTCGCCGCGCGGCAGGTACACCCAGCCGGCGGCCTGCTGGAGCGTCTGGATGACCAGGTTCTGCTGGAAGTCGGCGAAGAACAGCGTGCATCCGGTCTCGCGGGCGAGCACCAGCGCCAACTCGTCGCGGCGGCGCCCGATGATGTCGGCGGCCCGCAGGAACAGGACGGCCTTCTTGGCCGGGGCGAGTGCAGCCCAGGCGGGGAACGCCGTGGCCGCGGCCTCGACCGCGCGTCGGGCCTCATCGCGGCCGCAGTCGGCCACGTTGGCGAACAGCGCGCCGGTGAAGGGCTCGTGATCGGCGAACGTCGCGCCGCTGTCGGCCGGCAGCCACCTGCCGCCGCTGAAGTACTGGTGGACGGGTGCGTCCGGCACGCCGCCGACGTCCGTGGCCGCCTGGGTGAGCGTCATCGAAGCCTCCTCGTGCCGCCGCCGTCGTCGGCGGCGGTCGCACAGTTGTAGGCGGCTGAGGTTCGATCCGTCAACAGTAATTCGAATATTTGCCGATAACTCGTATCCTGCTACCGTCGGTTCGTGACCACGACGACAGAGCGCGCGCTCGGCGCGGTGGATCGGCCGGAATCGTGATCCGCCACCTCGTGACGTTCCGGTTCACCGACGGCATGACCGCCGGCGCGATCGCGGCGATCAGCTGTGCGCTCGGTGCGCTCCCGGCGCGCATCCCCGCGTTGCGCGAGTACAGCTTCGGCCCCGATCTCGGACTGGCGGCGGCCAACGGCCACTACGCGATCACCGCTGTCGTCGACGACGAGGCCGGCCTCGCCGCCTACATGGAGCACCCGGACCACGTCCGCGTCGCTCGCGAGCTGATCGACCCGTACGCGAGCGCGGTCCTCGCTGTGCAGATCGTGGTCCCGCGCTCTGCCCAGTGGGGTGGCTAATGCCAAAGCCGTTCAGCTGGGTCTTAGGTCGAGGGCTGCACTGTCAAGATCGCTTCTATCTCGATGGTGATCTTCGCGGGGCGGCTGGGTCCGCGTAGGTGGCCCTTGGCTGTGCTCGCGACGTACTTGGAGATGGCGCGTTTGACCACGCGGGGGTTGGTACGGACCCGACGGGCGGGTGGCAGCGCGTCGAGGACGTGCTGGCCGATGGTTCCGATCAGGTCTATGACGGTGTCGGTGATGATCCCGGTCGCGGCGACGAGCTGGTCGCGCGCGGCGTGCAGGGCGATGGTGAAGCTCCCGCGGTCGGGATCGATGTCGGGCCGGTGAAGAGTGGTATCGCTGATCGCGATCCGCAGGGCCTGGTAGGTAATCAGCAGTGCGTGCCGGGGACTTCCCCGAGATGCTCGACCACGCGGAGTCGCAACTGCGCCACGGTGGGCAACGCCGCCGGGATGGCGGCAGCGCACTCACCGCTCGCCGGGCCCGGAGCGGCCGGCGGCGATCGTCTGCGGCAACGACGGGACGCCATGGACGTGCTGTCGGCGGCGTGGGAGCGTGGAATCGCTGTCCCGGCCGAGCTCGCCGTCGTCGGGTTCGACGACATCCCGATGGCCGCTTGGCCGCTCGTCGGTCCGGCGACCGTGGCCTGCGACTTCGATGGGCTCGCGCGCGCCGCCGTCGAGCTGCTGGTCGACGAGATGCGATCGCCCGGACCGAACCCGGTCGAGCGGCGCATCCCGGTCGCACTGGTGCTGCGGGGTACCCGCGCTCCGCCGGCCGATCAGCTCAGGTCGCGGCAGCGATCCGGTTCGGCTGGTCGGGTGCGCAGCTGATCAGTAGCTGGGCGGTGTGCGCGATGTGGTCGCGCAGCAGCTGCACGGCTGCGTCGGTGTCGCGGCCGACCGTGTGGTGCAGAAGCATCCGGTGCTCCTGCGCGACGTCGTGGCCCGAGTCGCCGCCGAACGCCACCCCCCACGCCCGGTAGAGCTCGGCCTCGGCGCGCAAGCTCAGCGCGGTGGCCAGCAGCCGTCGGTTGGCGCAGCCGGCCAACAGCGCCTCATGGAAGGCCGCGTGGGCGGCCGCCCACACCGGTGTGGGGTGGCTCGGGTCGGCCTCGTCGAGGTAGGGCGCCCGCTCGAGCATGTGGTGGGCAGCCACCGCCTGTGCCTCGAACGACGTGTCCCCGTCCGTGATCGACAGCCGCAGGACCAGCGACTCCTGCTCGACCCGGGCCTGGGTGAGCTCGAGGAGGTCGGAGTGGGAGAGCGGGCGTACCCGGTAGCCGCGGCGGGCCTCGGACAGCACCAGCCCGTCGGCGGCGAGCCGGGTGAGAACCTCGCGGGTGGCGCCGACGCTGGCCTCGTAGTGCTGGGGCAGCTGGGGGAACCGCAGGTGTTCACCCGGAACCAGCCGGCCGCCGAGGATGTCGCCGCGGATCCTGGCGTACAGCTCATCGGTCCGGGTGACCGCCGTCGAGATCGCCACCCGTGGACGGTACCACCGTTCGAGTGTCGCCATCACTTTCGAATGACTTGGCCAGCCCGTCACCGGCCGTCTGCACGAGCGCACGGAACCAGGTGTGCGCCGGATCGGCGCTCAGGCGCGGATGCCAGATCATCGAGTACAGGAACGGGGTGAACTCGACCGGCGCACCCACCGTGCGCAGGAGCGGTCCGGCGTGCAGGGTCGCGAAGCGCCGCGGCAGCACGGCGATGAGGTCGGTGCCGGGCAGCGCGGCCACCGCGGCGCTGAAGTAAGGCACCCGCAGTCCCGGGGGCGGACGCACGCCCAGCTGCGCGAGGCGGTTCTCCACCAGCATCGTGTCGTCGTGCATCACGACGACGCTCGCATGGGGGTAGCGAGCGACGTCGTCGATGGTCAGTCGATCGCCCGTGAACGGGTGCGTGTGCGCGAGCGCGCAGACGAAGTCCTCGGTGAACAGCGCCTTCCGCCGAAGGGGCGCGGGCGGCGTGACCGGAGAGAGCGCCAGGTCCACCCGGCCGTGCTCGACATCGTCGAACGTGTGCGCGCTGAGCGGCTCGATCACCAGCGACAGGTTCGGGGCCGCTCGGAACAGGCGCCCGAACAGCGTGCCGCCGAGCACCGTCGCGGCATAGTCGGTGCAGGCGACCCGGATGGTGTCGGTCGCTGTCGCGGGGTCGAACGCGTCGCCGCGCACGAGCGACCGCAGCCGGGGCATGACGTGTGCGAGCTCGTGCTGGATCGCATGGGCCCTCGGCGTCAGCTCGTACCCGGCTGCCGTGCGGATCAGCAGTTCGTCGTTGAAGGTCGTGCGCAGCCGGGCAAGGGTCCGGCTCATGGCCGACTGGCTCAGGTGCGAGCGCAGAGCGGCCCGCGAGACGTGCCGCTCGTCGAGCAACACCTCGAGTGCCGTGAGCAGGTTGAGGTCCACGTTCTCGATATGCACTGCGCGCATGATAGTGCTGCCAGCCATGCATTGGACGGCGTCATCTGGGGAGCGAAGAATCGCCCAGTCAGCTCGCTCAGGAGGCGCAACGATGCGAACGGTCGACGGCGTGAACAGTGTGATCGAGCGCGGGGCCATCGAGCGGATGCTGGCCGCTCTGGGTGGCCGTCCCGCGGTCATGGCGGCCACAACTCAGACGAGCGTCGCGACAGGCAGCCGGATAGGTGCCGCCGGCACCGTCGAATTCGCCGCCATCCTCGTGGAGCACGCGGAGGAACCCAGCTACCACCTCGTCCTGAGCTCGGAAGGCCTGTCCCGGCTCGCCCGACTTGCCTACACCGAGATCGGGAATGGAACGCGCGGACACCTCGAAGGAGTCGCACTTGCTGGGTCGGACGCCGTGGACGGGCCCGTCGCGGAATGGCGGGTGGCCGCCCGCCTGCGCCATCTCGACCTGACCTCGCCCCTGCGCCTCGCCCGAATGCTGGCGCGCCCCCGCTGCGCCGTGACGGCCACTCGGGATGCGATCCGACTGCGTCTGTGGGGATCGTCCGTGATGACGATTCGGCTTGCCGCCACTGGGCTGCCGGACACCGTGCGGCTTTCCGAACAGGGTGAAAAGACAGCGGTCGAGGTCGGCTTCGCAGACTACCGAAGGACCGGCAAGTTGGTCCTCCCGTACGCAGTGACGATCAAAGCCGACGGCCGGCTCGTGCACGACGAACGGCGATCCGCCGTTCGGGTCGACGAAAGCGCCACCGGCCACCGGTTCCGCGTGGGGCGCCGGAGCGGCACGAGATCTCCGGGTCCATGTGCGCCGGCCGTCGGCGCAACCACGACGGCGCTCATGGACCGGATCTACAGCGGCGAGGTGGACGGGTGCCTCGCCGGCGTGGAAGCGGCAAGCCGCAGATGGCCTGTCGGTCGGGGCGACGGGCAGGGTTCTGACGCCCGGCCATTGACCAATTGACGTGGAGCAGATCTGGAACAGGAATGTGCGCTGTACTTGGGGTCAAGTGCTCCAGGCCGCAGTGGCGGAGGAACGTCACGGCCTGTTCGGGAGACCAGCAGACTCGCTCGGTCGCTCGGTCGCTCGGGGCGTCGCCGGGAGACGCGGCGACGCCCTTCCCGGTCCCAGGTGCGGGCGCGCTCAGCTGCCCATCTGGTTGTTGCCAGCTGCGAGGAAGTTGGCGAGTGCGGCCTGGGTGGCGGCGTTCATCGTGCCGGTCTGGGGCAGGTGGGCGTCGCGCTGCAGGTAGGTGATGGCCTGGGTGGTCTGGGCGTTCATGATCCCGGTGACGGGGCCTTCGTAGTAGTTGAGCTGGCCGAGCTCGGTCTGCAGCGTCGTGATCGCCGCGCTGGGCCCGACCGGGTTGACGGGCGTGACCGGGGTGACCGGGGTGACCGGCACGACCGGCTTGACGGGGCTCACGGGCGTCACGGGGACGATGTGGTGGGCCGGGATGCCGTTGCCGCCGCCGTGGATGACGACGGTGGTCGGGGTGGTCGGGGCCGGGGTGGTCGCGCTCGCGGTGCCCGCGGTGAGCCCGAGGACGATGCCGGTGGCGATGCCGGCTCCGGCGAGGGTGGCGCCGATGGCGAGTGCGATCGTGCGGCCCCGGTGGGACGTCTTCGCGGCGGTGGTGGTGCCGGTGGTGGAGAGGGTCTCGGCGTCCATGGTGGTGGCTCCTTGTGCGGTGACTCCGGGGTGTTTCCCCGATGTCCCAACAGTGCGCCGCGGCGGGGTTCGGCACCGTCGACCGGTGGGGCCATCGCGGAGATGAGCCGGGTGTCGGCCGATCGGTGGACACCGGGGGTCTGGCGTGCACGAAGGCGTGATGGGGGCGGGCTTCTGGTGTGATGTCGAGCTGCGCGGCTCAGCTGCCCGCTGCCACGTCAAGGTTCTCCGCTGAGACTCGTGCGGGCGGCCTCATCGGCAGCCCCGGGTTCGAGGTGTAGGCCGCCGCAACGGGGTGCTCATCGGTGGTGATCACGTTCTTGCGGGGAAGGTGGCGGTGGCCTTCCTGCAAGTCCGGGGGCAGGCCGAAGGCCATGAGGGACTTCATGGCAGGCCGGTTCGGTCCGAGCGGCCGGGTCCGGCGTCGCGGGCGACAACGGCGGCCTGTACGCGGTCGGTCAGCCCGAGCTTGCCGAGGATCGTGGAGACGTTGTTGGACACCGTCTTCGTCGACACGCCGAGCCTGGCCGCGATGTCTGCCGTGGGGATGCCCGCCGCGACGAGGTCGAGCACGTCGAGTTCGCGCGGGTCAACCGCGAGAACGGCTGCGCCGCCGGTGCGTCGCGCCCGGAGAGCCTGCCGAGCACGCGGCCGGCGACCTCCGGTGCGAAGAGCACCTCGCCGCGGGTGACCGCGCGCACGGCCCGTGCGATGTCCTCCTGCTCGGTACCCTTGAGCAGGTAGCCGCGCGCCCCGGCCTTCATCGCGGTGAACAGCGAGTCGTCATCGTCGTGCATGGTGAGCACGCAGACCGCGACCGCCGGTGCGCCCCGGGCGAGCTCGCGGGTCGTTCCGAATCCGTCGAGGTCGGGCATCTGCAGGTCGACCAGCGCGACGGGCAGTACTCGGCGATGTCGGCCTCGAGGGCCTGCGGCGGATCTTCTGGTCGGTGAGGAACCCGAACCAGCGCTCGACCTGGTTGATCCACGAGGATCCGGTCGGGGTGAAGTGCATGTGGAAGCGGGGGTGTTACGCCAGCCAGGCCTTGATCGCGGGGATCTCGTGGGTGGCGTAGTTGTCGCAGATCAGGTGCACGTCCAGCTCGGCGGGCACGGTCTTGTCGATCGTGATCAGGAACGTGCGGAACTCGATAGCGCGGTGCTGGCGGTGCGGCTCGCCGATCACGGTGCCATCGGCGATGTTGAACGCGGCGAACAGGCTCGTGGTGGCGTGGCGGTAGTAGTCGCGGGTGCGCCGCTCGGGCATGCCGGGCATCATCGGCAGCACCGGCTGGGACCTGTTCAACGCTTTGACCTGCGACTTTTCGTCGACGCAGAGCACGACCGCCCGCTCGGGCGGGTGGTGATACAGCCCGACGACGTCAACGACCTTCTCGACGAACAGCGGATCGGTGGACAACCTGAAGGTGTCGGCGAGGTGTGGTTTGAGCCCGAAGCTGCGCCAGATCCGCCCGACGGTGGAACGGCTCAACCCGGAGCGTTGTGCCGTCGAGGCCCGTGACCAGTGGGTGGCCTCCCGCGGGGTCTGTTCCGGCGTCTCCACGATCACCTGCTCGACCTGATCCACCGTGATCGACGGCGGTCGCCCGGGTCGGTCCTCATCGACGAGCCCGTCCAGGCGCTGGTTCACGAACCGGGTGCGCCACTTCGTGACCGTGGTCGGGTGCACCCGCAGATCCGTGGCGATCTGCTTGTTCGTCACACCATCAGCGCAGGCAAGCACGATCTTGCTGCGCTGCGCCAACGCTGGGGAGGACTTCGCCCGCTGCGCCCACCGCTGCAGCTGGTCGCGTTAGTTCTTCGATGAGAGCCGTTCGCCGTGCTTTGTCTTCAGCCAGGAACACCACTCTTCGACGCCGTGCCCGGTGCTCGCGCTGGTTTCGATGACGGTTACGGTGGGGTTGACAGCCTTCAAATTTGCGTAGAAGGCGGGCAGGTCGAAATTTAGATGAGGGAGCAGGTCGATCTTGTTGACCAGCACGAGATCTGCGGAGCGGAACATCACCGGGTATTTCAGTGGCTTCTCCTCGCCCTCGGTAATGGCGTAGACCATGGCTCGCAGGTGCTCGCCGACCTTGAATTCGGCTGGGCAGACGAGATTCCCGACGTTCTCGATGATGACCAGGTCGAGATTATCGAGTGGTAGCCGCGGGAGCGCCGAGCGCACCATGGGCGCATCGAGATGGCATTCACCGCCGAACCCGTTGGCAGTGTTGATCAGCGTGATCGCTGCTCCGAACCCCTCGAGCCGGTCGGAGTCAAGGCTTGTCTCGATGTCGCCCTCGACGATCCCGACGCGCAGGTCGCCCTGCATCCGGAGCAGCGTTTCGCGCAGCAATGCCGTCTTGCCGGCGCCGGGCGAGGACATCACGTTGATGGCTGTGACCTGTGCGTTGTCGAAGTCGGATCGGTTCTCCGCGGCGGTGTTGTCGTTTTCGTCGAAGATCCGCTCAAGCACCTCGATCCGGTCCGCGCCGGTCTTGTAGCCGGAGTGGTCGCCCAGGTGCTCGTGATCGTCGGCGTGCCCGTGCCCGTGCCCGTGCCCGGTCGTTGTGTCGTCGTGCCGGTGAAAGCGCCCCATGTGGATCAGGCCTCCGCAAGGTCGAGAGTGGTGATGAGAAATTCCTCACCGGAGATGATCTCGACGTCGCGACCGGAGCATGAGTTGCAGATCAGTACGGGAGCGTCGAGGGTTTGAGTGGTGTGGCACGTCGCGCATCTCAGCGCGCCAGGAATGCTTTCCACCTGCAACTCCGTGCCGGCGAGTGGCGTATCAGAGTTCATCATTGACCAGCAATAGAGAAGTGTGTCGGGAACGATCTGACGCAGCTGCCCGATACGTATATGAACGGTCGCGACGTGCCGGCCGTCGGCGTGCTTGGTGACGATGTCAGCGATCGATCGGCAGATCGAGAGTTCGTGCACGTCAGTGTGACCCCCTCATTTTTCGGGCTGACCGTACACGCCTACGGAAGGCGTGTCATCTGCGCAAGGTCTCCGATGGGGACTCGTCCCACCGCTTCCGGTAGAGCACCGAGAAGCTGCTGAGGTGGGTGAACCCCCACCTCTCAGCCACGCTGGTGACGGTAACGCCATCGGACGGGACGGCGTCGGTGAGGTCCTCGCGTGCGCGCTCCAGCCTGCGATCGCGCAGGTAGAGCATCGGGCTGGTACCCAGCTCGTCACGGAAGCCCTGCTGGACCGCGCGCACGCTCATGTGCACGCTCTTCGCGATGTCGTTCATGGTGATTCGCTGGCTGAGGTGGGCCTCGATGTAGTCGAGCGCCTCGCGCACGACCCGCCGTCCGGCCTGCTCGGCGGGCAGGAGCAGCTGAGTTTGGTAGTTGGACGGCTGCAGCAGCAGCAGGGTGCTCATCAGCAACTCCTCGAGCGGGCCGATCCCCTGGCCGTGCTGCACCAACGAATCGGGATAGAAGGCCTCTGCGTGCAGGAGCTGGATCGCGCCGTTCCAGCGCATCGCCGCGTCGGTTGTCAGGTCCATCTCCGGCTCGAACACGATCGGCCGCGACAGGCTGCCGCCCATCAGCCGCGTCAGGTGCCGGGCCAGTGCCTCCTGCTCGATGCGGATGATCAGCTGGGGGGAGTCGTGGGCGAACTGCATCGTCAGCGCCATCCCGGGGCTGGTGACGACGGCACGGATCGGGTTGGCCTCGAACTCGCGGCCGTTGTGGGTGCACATGGCATGCCCGTTCGTCGGCATGTGCACGGCGAAGTACGGGCCCATCGCAGGGACGTCGAGCGTCGCGGCGATCCCGAGGTCGATGTGGAGCATGCTGACGTCGCGCAGGCGCATCCCGTGCAGGCTGGCGGCGAACATGTGGGCGTCATCGTCGCAGAGGGCGAGCGTCGCGGGAGACAGCGCCTTCCCGAGCAGCCTGGCGGCTTCCCGGACGGACTCCGCGTAGAAGATCTCGTTGTCCGCCAGCGCCGGCGGAATCCCTCTGGACCGCACCCTGCGCCGCACCGGCAGCGTGGTGCGGTGGACGTCGATGAAGCCCAGCTTCTTGAGGCGAGACACAACCTGACCGCCGTTCCCGTGAGTGTGCGGCGAAGGTCCTTAGATTAGGGGGATGTCCTAGGGAAGAGTTGATGATAGGTCGTGCGTATGCGTGGCAGCAGGTCTGCGCAATTCTGACAGTGTCTGCGCGATGGCGATAGGCGAGCCGCAGCGGGGTCTGCTTACCTGTGGCCTAGCTCACGATCATCCGTTCTCAGGATCATGGTGCTCGACGGCACAGGAGGTTCGCTTGTGGCTCTGAACGATCCACTCGCCATCCGCTCTCCGGCAGACGACCTGCTGGAGCGTTTGGACGAGCCGAAGGTTGTTGCGGCGCTGAACACGCTGCTCGACCATGCCGATCTGCTGGCGGTCGCTGTCGTCGCACTCGACGGCTTCCTCAGCCGCGGCGACGTGATTGCCGACTCGCTCTTCGACGCCGTCGGGGAGCTGCGCGGTGTCACCGCAGGTGCCAGTGGTTCACTTGCCGGCATCGATGTCAAGGGTGTCGTGAATACCGTGAGCACCTTGGCGGGCCCGCTGGTAGCTGCGACGCCGGCCCTCACCACGCTTCTCGCGGGCGTTTCGGAACCGCGTACGGTCGCGGTCGTAGGACAGCTCACCGGCGCCGTCGCCGATGCCGACCGGACTGCGAGCGCCACGGGGCCGAGCGGAGCGTTCGCGCTGCTCCGCGCGCTCAAGGACCCCGACGTCTCCCGCGGACTCGGCTTCTTCCTCGCGCTGGTGAAGGCCTTCGGCCAGCGCCGGGCCTCGTAAGCGCCCGGGCGCGCACTTCTCAACGGCGCTCCGGCGTCGTCTCCCACCACAGCGACTCGCGCCGCGAGGCGCGATCGAAAGGAGTTCCCATGGCGTCTGTGCTGTGGTTCCAAGGCGGGGCCTGTAGTGGCAACACCATGTCGTTCCTGAACGCAGAGGAGCCCAACGTCGTCGATCTGATCGTCGACTTCGGACTGGACCTGCTCTGGCACCCCTCGCTCGGTCTGGAACTCGGAGAGAACGCGCAGAGGCTCTTCCGGAACTGCGCCGACGGCTCCAAGCCGCTTGACGTCTTCGTGTTCGAAGGCACCGTCATCGAGGGTCCCAACGGCACCGGCCGGATGGACATGTTCGCCGACCGGCCGATGAAGGACTGGGTCACCGATCTGGCCGCGCAGGCGCAGATCGTGGTCGCGATCGGTGATTGCGCCTGCTGGGGAGGCATCCCGGCGATGGCGCCCAACCCGTCCGGCTCGACGGGCCTGCAGTTCCACAAGCGCGACAAGGGCGGCTTCCTCGGCCCGGACTTCCGCTCGAAGATGGGCCTGCCCGTCATCAACATCCCGGGCTGCCCCGCCCACCCGGACTGGATCACCCAGATCCTCGTGGCACTGGCCACCGGCCGGGCCGGAGACATCGCGCTCGACGAGTTGCACCGGCCGGAGACGTTCTTCAAGTCCTTCACCCAGACCGGCTGTACCCGCGTGCAGTTCTTCGAGTACAAGCAGTCCACGACCTCGTTCGGCGAGGGCACCCGCACCGGCTGCCTGTTCTACGAGTTCGGCTGCCGGGGCCCGATGACGCACTCCCCGTGCAACCGGATCCTGTGGAACCGGCAGTCGTCGAAGACCCGCGCCGGGATGCCGTGCATGGGCTGCACCGAGCCGGAGTACCCGTTCTTCGACCTGGCGCCCGGCACGGTGTTCAAGACCCAGAAGGTGGCCGGCACGATCCCGAAGGAAGTTCCCGAGGGCAGCGACCACCTCACGTACATGGCGCACGCCGCCGCCGCCAGAATCGCCGCTCCCCAGTGGTCGAAGGAAGACATGTTCGTGGTCTGAGTGACCTCTCCCGACAATGGTTGTCCTGAAAGGACCCACAAATGACCGCGCTTGACCTGTTCGTGAGCCCCTTGGGCCGCGTCGAGGGCGACCTCGACGTCCGCGTCACCATCGAGGACGGTGTCGTCACCTCGGCCTGGACCGAGGCCGCAATGTTCCGCGGGTTCGAGATCATCCTGCGGGGCAAGGACCCGCAGGCCGGCCTCGTCGTCTGCCCCCGCATCTGCGGGATCTGCGGCGGCAGCCACCTCTACAAGTCCGCCTACGCGCTCGACACCGCATGGAAGACCCACATGCCGCCGAACGCGACGCTGGTGCGCAACATCGCCCAGGCCTGCGAGACGCTGCAGAGCATCCCGCGCTACTTCTACGCCCTGTTCGCCATCGACCTGACGAACAAGAACTACGCGAAGTCCCCGATGTACGCAGAGGCCGTTCGCCGGTTCGCACCCTACGTCGGCACCAGCTACCAGCCCGGCGTCGTGCTCTCGTCCAAGCCGGTGGAGGTCTACGCGATCTTCGGCGGCCAGTGGCCGCACTCGTCGTTCATGGTGCCCGGCGGCGTGATGTGCGCCCCGACGCTGTCGGACGTGACCCGGGCGATCGCGATCCTGGAGCACTGGAAGGACAACTGGCTGGAGAAGCAGTGGCTCGGCTGCTCCATCGAGCGCTGGATGGAGATCAAGAGCTGGGAGGACATGCTCGAGTGGGTCGATGAGAACGAGTCCCAGCGCGAGAGCGACTGCGGGTTCTTCATCCGCTACTGCCTGGATGTCGGCCTGGACAAGTACGGCGCGGGTGTCGGCAACTTCCTGGCCAGTGGTACCTACTTCGAGCCGTCGCTGTATGAGAACCCGACGATCGAGGGCCGCAACGATGCACTGATCGGCCGATCGGGCGTCTACGCCAACGGCAAATGGCAGGCCTTCGACCAGGCCAAGGTCCGCGAGGATGTCACGCACTCGTTCTACGAGGGCACTCAGGCGCTGCACCCGTTCGAGGGCGAGACCAACCCGGTCGACCCCGAGGAGGGCCGCAAGCAGGGCAAGTACAGCTGGGCCAAGTCCCCGCGCTACGACACCGGCGGCGGTACCTACGTCCCGCTCGAGGCCGGCCCGCTGGCACGGCGGATGGCGGCCGGTGGCCCCAACGCGCTGCCGCACCAGGACAACGACCCGTTGTTCCCGGACATGGTCAGCAAGATCGGGCCGAGCGTGTTCGTGCGGCAGATGGCGCGCATGCACGAGGCCTCCAAGTACTTCACCTGGACGCGCAAGTGGCTCGACCAGATCGACCTGCACGAGAGCTTCTACACCAAGCCCACGGAGCACGCCGAGGGTAAGGGCTTCGGTTCCACCGAGGCCGCTCGCGGATCGCTGTCGGACTGGATCGTCATCGAGGACAACAAGATCAAGAACTATCAGGTGGTGACCCCCACCGCGTGGAACATCGGCCCACGCGACGGGGCGGGTACGGTCGGCCCGATCGAGAAGGCGCTGATCGGCTCGCCGATCGTCGACGTCGAGGACCCGGTGGAGCTGGGGCACGTCGCCCGCAGCTTCGACTCGTGCCTGGTCTGTACGGTCCACGCCTACGACGGCAAGACCGGCCGCGAGCTCAGCAAGTTCGTGATCAACGGAATGGTGTGATCCCGACGAACAACGAGCAGCAGGCTGTTCCCGCAGTCGACATCGACGGACCAGGGTGCGAGGTCCTCATCGTCGGCTGCGGGAACCTCCTGCGGGGTGACGACGGCGTCGGACCGATCCTGATCCGGCACCTGTTCGAGCTGGGCGTCCCGGACGGCGCCCGGCTCGTCGACGGCGGCACGGCCGGGATGGACGTCGCGTTCCAGATGCGCGGCGCCGCCAAGGTCGTGATCATCGATGCGTCGGCGACCGGCTCGGCTCCGGGCACGATCTACCGCGTGCCCGGGGCCGAGCTGGAGAACGTGCCGCCGCTGCAGGGTCTGCACACGCACTCGTTCCGGTGGGACCACGCCATCGCCTTCGCCCGCTGGGCGCTGGGCGAGGCGTGCCCGGAGGACATCACGGTCTTCCTGATCGAGGCGCAGGCCGTCGCGTGGGGAGCGGACCTTTCGGAGCCGGTCGTCGCCGCGATGGAGCAGGTGCTCGCGCTGGTCGAGCGTGACTACCTCGGACCGCTGCGGCCCGCGCAGGACTCCGGCCCGGACGGGCCACAGGTCGAGTTCACGGCCGACGGCTATCTGCGGATCGACGCCCGGCTGGCGGGGAAGCGGTTCCCGTCCAGCGCTGCCGTCGCGCTGCTCCGTGACGGGCAACTGTGGCTGTTGCCCTTGCGCGGCCCGCAGAGCGGGGGTCTGCTGCTCAAACAGCGCAATCCGGCGGGTGACCGGTCGGCGCTGGTTCGGGATGTTCTCTCGGACCGCATCCCGATCGGGATCCGCCGTGCGGTCTGGGACGATGACCAGGGCGCGCTTCGGGTGTCTCTGGAGGACCCGGAGACATGACGCTGATGGCAACCGACGATGCTCCCTGGAACCCGGCCGACCTACCCGAACCCGAACCCGAACCCGACGGGCGACCGAACGTCGAACACGCCGACAGCGTGGAGACGGTCGTCTACTCCGAACGCGGCCGATGGGTCGTGGAGATCGTCGTGATGTTCGTCGACGGCATCGTCCGGCACCGTATCGACACCTTCCCGACCAAGGCCCGCGCCGAACTCTCCGCCGGGCTGATCAAGCGCGCCGCCGAACGCGATCTGCGAGGACCACTCAATGGCTGAAACGACGTCGATGGCAATCATCGCCCCCGCCCAACTGGCCACCCGGCCACAGCCGGTGGGTGCGTTCCCGCTGCCCGCCGGCTACCTCCTCGTGCCGGCAGGTGCTGACACCGAGGACGCGCGACTGACCCTGCTGGCCGGACGCGAACCCGCGCCGTGGCCCGCCCGGATGCGGGCTCACGAGCTCGCGCTGTCCGGTGACCGCGACGCCGCGCTCGCCGCGCTCACCGGTGGCGATGTCGTCACCCGGTACAACCGGTTCGTCCTGGACCCCGACGGTGTCGCGGATCTCGATGCGCTCCGCGCCGACCTCGGCGAGCTCGGGCCGCTCGTCGACGTCCTGGAGTTCGTTCTCGGCCGCTCCGACACCCCGCCCGAGCGCGGCGACACCGACGGCGAGATCGCCGCGCTGGTGCTGTCCGCGCAGGCTGCGGACGCGCTGGGCCGCGATGAGCCGGCCGCTGCCGTCGCGCTGCTCGACGAGGCCGCCGAGCTCGCTCCCGCCCAACCCCTGGCCGGGCTGCTGCTCGGCGCGGCCGCATCGGTCTGCCTCGAGAACGACGGGCTGGGTGACGGTGCCACGCCGCGGCTGGAGAAGGCCCTGAAGGCCCTCGACGGTGCCGATGGCCTGCGGGTCGGCCGGGCCGAGCTGCACCTCGCGCTGGCCGGAGCACTGCACGCGCAGGGCACCGAGCGGCCCGACCTGGTCGCGAAGGCCATCCCGCACTACCACTCGACGCTGCAGCTGATCCTGCGCGCCGAGGCACCCGACATGTGGGCCGCGGCGCACTCCGACCTCGCCGCCGCCTACCTGACGATGCCGATGATCGAGGCGTCCGACCAGCTCCGGCTGGGCGTAGCCGTGCAGTCGCTGCGCAGCGCGTTGAAGGTCTACACGCCCGAGACCCACCCCGAGCGGTGGGCGAGCACGCAGCTCAACCTGGCCAACTCGCTGGTCTACACCCCGTCCAAGCACCAGGCCGACAACCTCGTCGAGGCGGTCGAGATCTACGAGGCCGTGCTCGAGATGCGCGATCGGGAGACCGACCCGCTGGGCCGCGCCAGGGTGCTGGCCAACCAGGGCAACGCGCTCGCGCACTTGGGGATGTTCGATCCCGCCAAGGCGAAGCTCTACGAGGCGCGGTTCCTCTTCGAGGAGTTCGGTGACCACAGCTCCATGCGGTCGGTCCGCGGTGTGCTCGACGAGGTCGCCCGGCAGCAGACCCTGATCAAGACCCAGGAGCAGCCATGACCACCACCGCGGCACCCGAGACGGCCGCATCGGCCGAACCGTCCTTCGAGGAACTGGCCGGCAACGTCGATTCCGCGATGAAGGCCGTGTCCGAGCTCGAACCGCCCGCCCGCGCCGCCGCCGAGGAGCTCAAGGCGGCCGTCGAGGCCGTCCACCGGTCCGGGCTGGTCACGATCGTGCGCAGCATGCAGTCGCACCCGGCGGCTCGCGGCCTGTTGTTCGAGCTGGTCGACGACCCGGCGGTGCACATGCTGCTGTCGCTGCACGGGATCATCCGGCCCGACCCCGTGACCATGGCGAATCGCGTGCTCGTCGAGGTGCGCCCGCAGCTGCAGAGCCACGGCGGCGACGTGTCGCTGGACCGGATCGAGGACGGCATCGCGTACGTCCGCCTCGAGGGCGCCTGCAACGGCTGCTCGATGTCCTCGGTGACGCTGCGCAACCTCGTCGAAGGGGCGCTCGTGGCGGGCGTCGCGGCGATCACCGGCGTCGAGGTGCTGCCCAACGAGCCCTCGCCGACACTGATCTCGGTCGACTCGCTGTTCATGGGGCCCGATCCTGAGTCCGAGGGTTGGGTGAAGGCGGCCCCGGCGTCCGATATCGCTGTCGGCGCGGTCAGCTCGTTGAGTCTGACATCCGCGTCCGGCGCGCACGCCGACGTGATCGTCGTCAACATCGAGCAGCGACTCACCGCATACCAGAACGCGTGCGCGCACGAGGGCCTCCCGCTGGACAACGCGCTGCTCGACACCTCCAACGGCACGCTGACCTGCCCGTGGCACGGGTTCTGCTACGACGCGTCGTCGGGGGAGTGCCTCAGCGCGCCCGGCGCGCAGCTCGAGCAGCTTCCGCTGCGGGTCGACGACGGCCACATCTGGATCCGGGTCGGGCAGTGACATTGCCGATCTCCCCCCCGCCGCCGGTGCGGGTCTCGTCCTACACCTCGCGGCCCGGCAACGTCGAGCGGCGGCGCGGCGGCGCGACGCCCGACGCCGTCGATCTCACCGGGGGCTGGGCGCCGCACCTGTGGCTGGGCGCTCCCGCCCCGGGTGGTCTGGCGCTACCCGCGGCCACTCCCACCATGGCGTGGATGTACTCCCCGCGCGGGGTGTTCCTCGATGACGACCATGTGATCGCCGCGGACTCCGGCAACCACCGGGTGCTGATCTGGCACGGCCATCCCGACCACGACGAGCAGCCGGCCGACGTCGTGCTGGGTCAGCCCGATGGCACGACCGAGGGCCGGGCCGCGGGCGGGCGCGGCCCGGAACGCGGGATGAACCTGCCCACCGGCGTGCTGGTCCACGAGGGCAAGCTGATCGTCGGCGACGCCTGGCACCACCGCGTGCTGATCTGGAACGAGGTGCCGCGCGTCAGTGACGTGGCGCCCGACCTGGTCCTCGGCCAGCCCGACCCGTGTTCGGTCGAGCCGAACCGCGGCGGTGAGGCTTCGGCGGCCACGATGTACTGGCCGTTCGGGATCGGCATCGTCGGCGGGCGGTTCTGGGTTGCCGACACCGGCAACCGCCGCGTGCTCGGCTGGGATGGCGGGGTGCCGACCGTCGACCGGCCGGCCGACATCGTGCTCGGCCAGCCCGACGCGTCGCATCGCGAGGAGAACCGGGGCGCCGACGCGGATGCCGACAGCTTCCGCTGGCCCCACGACATCACCGGCACCGACGACCGGCTGCTGATCGCCGACGCCGGTAACCACCGGGTGCTCGGCTGGTCCCCGCACCCGGACTCCGACGCCCCGGCCGACATGCTGCTCGGGCAGCCGGACTTCGCCGCGTCGGCCGAGTGGCCCTACGGACCGCACCGCGGGGACCGCTTCCGCTTCCCCTACGGCGCGAAGTACGAAGCCGGCAGGCTCGCGGCCGCCGACACCGCCAACAACCGGATCCTGCTGTGGGACGCGATCCCGACCGACGGCCGCGCCGCCGACCACGTACTGGGGCAGCCGAGCTTCACGGCCAACGGCGAGAATCGCTGGTCCAGCGTGCAGCGCGACTCGATGTGCTGGCCGTACGGGCTGGCCCTGCACGGCAACCTGCTGGCCGTGGCCGACTCCGGCAACAACCGCGTCGTGATCTGGCGGCGCGCATGAGCCTCCTCGGAACCGAGCGGCGCCGCTTCACCGTGACCGGTGTGGTGCAGGGCGTCGGGTTCCGCCCGTTCGTCCACCGGATGGCCACCGAGCTCGGGCTGGTCGGGCTGGTCGGCAACGACGCCGCGTCGGTCTTCGCTGAGGTACAGGGCTCGCCGGCCGCGCTCGACGAGTTCGCGGACCGGCTGGCCACGGACGCGCCACCGTTGGCGCAGGTCACGGCGGTGCGCGCGGCGTCGATACCGGCCGTCGCCGATGCGGCGTTCCGGATCGTGACGAGTGTGGCGGGCAACGGCGCGCGGACCCCGATCCCGCCGGACAGCGCGGTCTGTGCCGATTGTGTCGGGGAGCTGTTCGACCCGGCCGACCGCCGCTATCGCCACCCGTTCATCACGTGCACCAACTGCGGGCCCCGGTTCACGATAATCCGCGATCTCCCTTATGACAGGCCGTCCACGACAATGGCAGGCTTTCCCCTGTGCGTCCGGTGCGACGCGGAGTATCGCGATCCTGCCGATCGTCGTTTCCACGCGCAGCCCGTCGCCTGTCCGGACTGCGGGCCGAGGCTCTGGTTCGGACAAGGGGACAGGCACGTCACCGGGTCGGATGCGGCGCTGGCCGCGACCCAGCGTGCCCTGGCTGCCGGCCGGGTCGTCGCGATCAAGGGGATCGGCGGCTACCACCTCGCCTGCGCCGCGGGGAACGGCGCCGCGGTGGCCGCGATCCGCGCCCGCAAGGGGCGCGACGGCAAGCCGTTCGCGGTGATGGTCGCCGACCTCGACGCCGCGCGTCGGCTCGTCATGATCGACGAGGCCGAAGCCGCGGTCCTGACCGCACCGGCCCGCCCCGTCGTGCTGCTGCGCCGGCTACCCGGGGTGGCCATCTCCGACGGCGTCGCTCCCGGCAGCCCCTGGCTGGGCGTGCTGCTGCCGTACTCTCCAGTGCACCACCTCCTGTTCGCACCGGTGCCGGGCTCCGCCGCGCCCGTGCCCGACATCATCGTGCTGACCAGCGCGAACCGCTCCGGCGAGCCGATCTGCTACACCGCAGCCGACGAGGACGACCGGCTCCCCGCGCTGGCCGACGACGTGCTCAGCCACGACCGGCCGATCCACGTGCCGTGCGACGACTCGGTGGTCCGTGTCGTCGACGGACGCGAGCTGCCGATCCGCCGCTCCCGCGGCTACGCGCCGCTGCCCGTCGATCTCGGCCGTGACGGTCCGCCGGTGCTCGCCGTCGGCGGCGAGCTCAAGAACACCTTCTGCCTCACCGTGGGCGCCCGCGCGTACTGCTCGGCGCACATCGGTGACATGGGAACGCTCGAGACGGTGCAGGCCTTCGAGCGGTCGGTGGCGCAGCTCGGGGGCATGCAGGCGGTGCGCCCGGCGCGCATCGCAGCGGACCTGCACCCCGGCTACCTGACCCGCAGCTGGGCCGAGCGGCACGCCGGCGACCGGCCGCTCGACCTCGTGCAGCACCATCACGCGCACGTCGCGTCGCTGCTCGCGGAGCACGGCAGGCTCGGCGAGCCGATCGTCGGCGTCGCATTCGACGGCACCGGCTACGGCCCGGATCTCGACGGTGCGGGCGCGGCGGTGTGGGGCGGCGAGATCCTGCTGCTGGGCGCCGACAGCCACCGCTTCACCCGCGCGGGCCACCTCGCCCCGGTCCCGCTGCCTGGCGGCGACGTCGCCGTGCGCAACCCGTGGCGGATGGCGCTGTCGCACCTGGCGACCGCCGGCATCGAGTGGGCACCCGACCTGCCGCCGGTCGCGGCGGGTAGCCCGGCCCAGCTGCGGCTGCTGCGCTCGCAGCTCGACTCGGGCCTGGGCTGCGTCGCGTGCACCAGCATGGGGCGGCTGTTCGACGCGGTCGCGTCGCTGCTGGGTGTCCGGCACCGGATCAGCTACGAGGGCCAGGCCGCGATCGAGCTGGAGGTGCTGGGCGCGGGCGCCGATCTCGCCGGCACCGCCGACCCCGGGTTGCGGCTCGACATCGGCGCCGACGGCGTGCTGGACCCAGCACCGTTGCTGGCCGGGATCGTGGCCGGGCTGCGCGGCGGCACCCCGCCCGGCCGGCTCGCGGCGGCCTTCCACCATGCTGTGGCCGATGCCGTCGCCGAGGTGGTGGCGCAGGTCGCCGGATCCGTCCGGCTCGCCGGGCTCACCGGCGGGGTGTTCCAGAACGTGCTGCTGCTCGGGCTGGTCCGGCAGCGGCTGCAGGACGGCGGCTTCGAGGTGCTCACCCACCGTATCGTTCCGCCCAACGACGGCGGGCTCGCGCTCGGGCAGGCCGCTGTCGCGATGCTCCACGCGCTCGAAGAGGAGGGCTGAGAGATGTGTCTGGGAATCCCGGGCAAGGTCGTCGAGATCTGGGACGAGCCGACTGGGGCCAGGATGGCCCACGTCGAGTTCGCCTCCGACGCTCACGGTGGCGTCGAGGTGCGCAAGCTCTGCCTCGCCTACCTGCCCGACATGGTGGTCGGGGAGTACACGATCGCCCACGCCGGGTTCGCGCTGACCCGGATCGACGAGGCGGCGGCCCTGATCACGATCTCCACGATGTCCGAGTACGGCATCTTCGGCGACGAACCGGTGGCGTCATGAGGGGGGCGCGTTCATGACCGCCGCGGTCGATGTCGGTCTCACCGAGAACCTCGCCGCCGACCTGGCGGCGGCGGCGCTGGTGCTGGCCCGCCGGTTCGCCGCGGGGGCGACGCTGTGGTGCCTGGCGCCGGCATGGGAGCCGCACGCGCAGCACGTCGCGGTCGAGTTCGTGCACCCGGTGATCGTCGGGAAGAAGGCGCTGCCAGCCGTGGCACTGACCGGGCCCGACCTGGTCTCGACGGTCCGGGTGTCGGTCCGCCCCGGTGACGTGGTGCTCGCTGTCGCGGCGGCCACCGAACCGGAGGTGCGGTCGGTGATGCGCCGGGCGCCCGCCTGGGGCGTCACGACGCTGTGGATCGGCAGCGGCGCCCGGCCCACCGCGGGTGCGGCCGACCACGTGCTGTGGCTCGACGATCCCGACCCTCGGCTGCCCGCGACGGGCGGGTTCGTGCTGCTGTATCACCTGCTGTGGGAGCTCACGCACGTCTGTTTCGAGCATCCGGGCCTGCTGGCTCCGGAGACACCGGAGTGTACGGACGAGGTCTGCATCACCTGCAGCGACGAGGGTCGCCTCGGTGAGGTGGTCGCAGCGGGCCGCGACGGCATGGCCCAGGTGCGCACCTCCGAGGGGGTCGAGCAGGTGGCGACCGTGCTGGTCGACCCGGTGCAGCCCGGTGACCTGCTCCTGATCCACGCCGGCATGGCGATCATGAAGCTGGGCGAGACATGAGCGAGCTGGTGGGCGAACCATCGACACAGCGCGAAACCACGAACTTCCTCTATCCCTTCCTCGACGCGGAGGAGCGCGACCAGGATTCGCTGCTGCACGATCTCGCCGCGTCGGCGCGGGCCAAGGCCGCGGAGAGCACCGCGCTGCGGCAGCGCACCTTGGAGGTGTCCGCCGGGCTCATCGCGACGGCGGCTGCGGAGATGGCGCGCCGGTTCGCAGCAGGCGGGCGGCTGTTCACGTTCGGCAACGGTGGCAGCTCCACCGATGCGGCCACCCTTGCCGCGCTGTTCGCCCATCCGCCCGTCCACCATGCGCTGCCGGCCTGGTCGCTGACCGCCGACCAGGCGATCCTCACGGCGCTCGGCAACGACGTCGGGTTCGAGCTGGTGTTCGCGCGCCAGCTGATCGCGCGCGGTGACCACCGCGACATCGCGGTGGCGATGTCCACCAGCGGCACCTCGCGCGACCTCACCGCCGCGTTCCGTGAGGCGCGCAAGCGCGGCATGTACACCGTCGGGTTCGCGGGCTACGACGGCGGTGAGTTCGCCGCGAGCCCGGACGTCGACGCCTGCTTCGTCGTCGCATCACAGAGCGTGCACCGCATCCAGGAGTCGCAGGCGCTGCTGGGCTACCAGCTGTGGGCGGCCGTCCACCAGCATTGGGGAGAGTCGTGACCACCGAATACCTGTCGTCGGGTCCGAGCTTCGCCGAGGGCGAGGTGATCGAGCGGATCGAGGCGTTCCGCAAGCGCCGCCCCCGGTTGCGCGAGGAGATCGTCACACTGGCCCACGGGGCGGGCGGGAAGTCCTCGGCCGCGCTGGTCGACGCGGTCTTCGTCGAGGCGTTCCGCAACGAGCAGCTCGAGGCACTGGGCGACGGCGCGGTCCTCGCGCTGCCCAGCGGGGAGCGGCTGGCGTTCTCCACCGATGCGTTCGTGGTGCAGCCGCTGCGGTTCCCGGGCGGTTCGATCGGGCACCTCGCCGTGCACGGCACCGTGAACGACCTGGCGATGGCCGGTGCCGTGCCGTCCTGGATCTCCGCGGCGTTCGTGCTGGAGGAGGGCTTCTCCATCGCGGAGCTGAAGGAGATCGTCGCCGACATGGCCGCGGCCGCCACCGCGGCCGGCGTGCAGATCGTCACCGGCGACACCAAGGTCGTGCCCAAGGGCGCCGCGGACGGGCTGTTCATCACGACCGCGGGTGTGGGCCTCGTCCCGGCCGGGCGCGCGCTCGCCGCGGCGGCGGTGCGGCCCGGGGACCGGCTGATCATGTCCGGCACCATGGGTGATCACGGCATGGCCGTCATGCTGGCGCGCGGGGACCTGGCGATCGAGGCCGACATCCGGTCCGACACCGCCGCGGTGAGCGGTCTCGTCGAGACGCTGCTGGCCGCGGCCCCGTCCACCCGCTGGCTGCGAGACCCCACCCGCGGCGGGGTCGGCACGGTCTGCAACGAGCTGGCGCAGGTCACGGGCCTCGGCGTCGTGCTCGACGAGCAACGCCTGCCGGTCCGGCCCATGGTCAACGGGGCCTGCGAGATGCTCGGGATCGACCCGCTCTACGTCGCCAACGAGGGCAAGTTCCTCGCCGTCGTCGCGGCTGAGGAGATGGAGGCCGGGCTCGCCGCGATGCGCGCGCACCCGCTCGGTGGCGACGCGGCCGTGATCGGCGACATCGTGGCGCAACCGGCGGCCACCGTCGTGCTGCGCACCGGCTTCGGTGGCACCCGCATCGTCGACATGCTCGTCGGCGATCCCCTTCCCCGTATCTGCTGATCACCGAATCTGCTAGGAGAAGACGCCATGTGCCTGGGAATTCCCGGACGGATCGTCGAGATCACCGACGCCGCCAACTGCCTGGCGAAGGTCGACGTCAGCGGCGTGCAGCGCACGATCAGCGTGCGGCTGCTGGAGAAGGACATGCCTGAACCCGACGATTGGGTGCTGGTCCACGTCGGCTTCGCCATGGCGAAGATCGATGAGCACGAGGCACTGCTGACGCTCGCCGCAATGCAGAAGCTCGGCGAGACCTACGCCGAGGAACTCGACGCGTTCAACTCGACCTCGATCGTCTGACGCGCACCACCACCACCACACGAAGGACCCGACATGCGATTTGTCGACGAGTTCCGCGACCCTGCCGCCGCCCGCTCGCTGCTGGGCGCCATCGAGACGCTGGCCGCGGGCGACCGCCACTACAAGTTCATGGAGGTCTGCGGCGGCCACACGCATACGATCTACCGGCACGGCCTCGAACACGTGCTGCCCGCCAACGTCGAGCTGGTGCACGGGCCGGGCTGTCCCGTCTGCGTGATCCCGATGGGGCGCGTCGATGATGCGATGTGGCTGGCCGAGCAGGACGACGTCATCTTCACCTGCTTCGGCGACATGATGCGGGTGCCGGGCAGCAACGGCAGCCTGCTGGATGCCAAGGCCCGCGGCGCGGACGTCCGTTTCGTCTACTCGCCGCTCGACGCGCTGAAGCTCGCCGTGGACAACCCCGGCAAGCAGGTCGTGTTCTTCGCGCTGGGGTTCGAGACCACGGCCCCGTCCACCGCGGTGACGCTGATGCGTGCCCGCGAACTGGAGATCAAGAACTTCTCCGTGTTCTGCAACCACGTCACGATCGTGCCGCCGATCAAGGCGATCCTGGAATCCCCGGACCTGCGCCTCGACGGGTTCCTCGGCCCGGGGCACGTCTCGACCGTGGTCGGCAACCGTCCCTACCGCTTCGTCCCGGAGGTCTACGGGCTGCCGATCGTCGTCGCCGGGTTCGAACCGCTCGACATCTTGGCGTCGGTCGCGATGCTGCTGCAGCAGATCCGTGAGGGTCGTTGCGAGGTCGAGAACCAGTACGCCCGGGTCGTGCAGGAAGAGGGCAACCCGGCGGCGTTGGCATTGCTGGGCCAGGTGTTCGAACTGCGCCCGCACTTCGAGTGGCGCGGGCTCGGGTTCATCTCGCAGAGCGCGCTCAAGCTCAACTCCGACTTCGCGGAGTTCGACGCCGAGGTGCGGTACGCGATGCCCGGCGTCCGGGTCGCCGACCCCAAGGCGTGCCAGTGCGGTGAGGTCCTCAAGGGCGTGCTGAAGCCCTGGGAGTGCAAGGTGTTCGGCACCGCGTGCACGCCCGAGACCCCGATCGGGACCTGCATGGTCTCGCCAGAAGGCGCATGCGCGGCCTACTACAACTTCGGCCGCATGCACCGCGACGCCGCGCAGCTGGTCGGCAAGGGATGACAGCAGTCTCTCGGGAGACCACGCGCGGGGTGGAGATGTTCGCCCGCTACGCCCACGCGCCCAACGCGCTGGGATTCTGCGGCCCGGCGTCCGGTCTCGGCACTGGCGACGGCGAGGTCCGGGCGGCGGCGAAGCGTTTCTCCGGGGCCTGGCCGTACCTGCAGGTACTGGCCCGGTTGACGGGCACCGCCGATCCACTCGACGAGCGGCTCGTGGAGGCCTACTGGCTGGGTCGGGAGCTCGGGATCGCCCGCACGGCGTTCGGGGCGGAGCTGCTCGCCGTCATCGGCCCGCAGGCCGGGCACTACTGGACCCACCTCACGCCCGAACTTCTCGCCACCGGCAGCCCCGACCACGGTTTCCATGTGTTCGGCGTCTATCCCTGGTCGCGGCTGCTCGGCTCGGGGATGGATGAGCAGGCCCTGCGTGTCCTCGACAGCTGTCGGATCCGGTGGGGCCTGGTCATCTCCTGTGACGGTGCGGGGATCGAGGTCTCGACCCGGCACCTGACCTGGGACGGGACCGTTCTCGGACTCGGTGATCCGGCCATCGAGAGGATCGCCGACCCGCGGGCGGGGGTCGAGGTGGGGGAGCGGGTCGCGCTGCACTGGGACCGCTTCTGCGACCTGCTGACCGACGATCAGGTGGCCACCCTGGAGGCGAGCACGCTTCGCGAGCTGGAGTCGACGAACCGCCGGATGGCGCGGGAGGGCACGGCATGAGGCCACGGATCGTCCAGACCGAGGACCAGATCGGATTCCACTGGGCCACCCCGGTGGGGGAGCCGACCAGCCTCCCGGACCTGGTGATCGGCGACGAGGAACCCGACCGGCTCGTCGCGACGCACCTGGAGGCGCTCGACGACGCGCTGATCATCGCAGCCGGCCGCTTCGGTGACGTCCTGGGCGGCGGGCGACGTCCCGACCGGCTGGAGCGGGAGGGCCTGCGCGAGCTGCACCGCGCGCTCGACCGGCTCTGCCACGAGTACGCCACCGGGCTGGAGCTGACCGGCATCACGGCCCCGGTGCGCGGCGGCCAGATCATCGGCACCGCCGTGCTCTTCGCCATCCGTGCCAGGCAACCGCTGGACCTGCTGGGGCCGGCGCCCTTCGACGGTGAACTCGACGACCCGTCGCTCGGCGTGGTCGGCGGCTTCGGTGAGTACCACCAGGTCGACCCGCAAGCGCCGTGGAAGGGCGGGCGCTGGATCGTGCGCACCGAGGCTGGCATGCGCTACCCCCTGACGCTCGCGATGCTGCTGTTCGACAGCTCCGGGACCAACAAGGACGCCTCGCTCGACGAGCACCGGGAGGCCCTTCGCTCGGTGATGACCGCGGCGAAGGCGGCCGATGCAGACCCACTCGCTGTGGCGTGTGCGCTGGACTGGCTGCTCTACGACTGGCTGATGGCGCACCGCGACGGCCCGGACAGTGCGGCGATCGAGATTCCCAAGGGTCGCGAACCGGACGCGGCGCTGATCATCGAGGCGACGGCCGCCTCGGTCGCCGCCCGCGCGATGATCGACCCATGCCTGCTGGACGTGCGGGCCGGAAGCGGCGTTGCTGCAGGCCCGCTCGGGCCTGTCGGCACCCAATGACGTCGCCGGCTACCGCGATCCGGCCATTGCGCATCGTGCTGGTCGATGGGCACGAGATGGTCCTCGCCGGCGTGAAGGCGATGCTGGCCCAGTTCGACGCGCGGGTGCGAGTCGTCGGCGCGGCCTTCGGAGCCGATCAGGCACTCAGGGTGGTTACCGCTCTGAACCCCGACATCGTGTTGTGCGATGTGCGACTGCAGGACGTCAGCGGCCTCGACCTGTGCCAGACCCTGCGCAGGCACCACCCCCAGAGCAAGGTCGTGCTGCTGTCGGTGTACGACAACGAGCGATACCTGTTCCAGGCGTTGCGTGCTGGAGCCTCCGGCTATCTCCTCAAGAAGATCAAGGCCGACGAGTTGGTCCACCAGCTCGAGCTCGCGCTGACCGGAGTAATCGTGATCGACGCGGGCCTAGCCAGTCGTGCGGTCGACACCGCGGCCCGGCTGCAGCGAGACGAATTCTGGCCTGGCGCGCGCCACGGGCTCACACGACGTGAGAGTGAGGTGCTGTCCTTGGTAGTCCGCGGCTTGTCCAATCGTGGCATCGCAGAGTGGCTCGTGGTCAGCGAACAGACGATCAAAACACATCTGCGCACGATCTACCGCAAGCTCGGCAGCAAGGACCGGAGCAACGCGATCGCCACCGCGCTTCGGGAGGGGATCTTCCTCTGAGCGATCTCCCCGTTGCTCGGTCACTGAGCATTTGCCGGTTTGGCGGCCGGGCAGGTCTGTGAGCGTACGGCATACCGTGACCACGAAAGTGCGATGCTCGTGCGGGCGGCAACACCCGAAGCGCTGCTCGCAAGCTGCGCACCGGCGCCGCCAGTGACGATCTGGACGAATGCCGCGATCAGGACCTTGTCAACGCGGCCTGATCTGTGGACACCTGCCGGGACGCGTCGGCCGCGTACTCGTCGCGCGCGGCCCACCCCCGCGTCCAACCCGGTGGGGGATGGTAAACGTCGTCCTACCCCGCAGGATTGTCGAATGCCCGGGAAACCGGTGGCGGGCCTGGTGGACCTCCCGCAGTCGAGGGAAGCTCAGACCGCGGTTCCGCACAACTAGGGCCAGGGGGAACGGCATGATCGCCGACCACACGACGCTTGCACAGTTCCTCATCGAGGAGCGCCGTCGCCATCCAGACGCCAGCGGCGACCTGAACTCGCTCATCCTCGATGTCGCTCTCACCTGCAAGGCGATTGCCAGGCGAGTTGCCTACGGAGCCCTCGCCGGCGTACTCGGTGCTGCGGGCGCGACCAACGTGCAGGGTGAGCAGCAACAGAAGCTTGACGTGGTCGCCAATCACCTGTTCGTGCGTGTCAACGAATGGGCAGGCCATGTCGCAGGGATGGTCTCCGAGGAGATGGCGGATCCCTACCCGATCCCCGATCAGTATCCGCGTGGCAAGTACCTGCTGGTGTTCGACCCGCTGGACGGGTCGTCCAACATCGACGTCAACCTGTCGGTCGGCAGCATCTTCTCGATCCTTCGGGCACCCCACCCGGGTGTGAACCCGGCCGTGGCGGATTTTCTCCAACCTGGATCCGAGCAGGTCTGCGCCGGTTACGCGATCTACGGGCCATCCACGATGATTGTGCTGACAGTCGGAACGGGCGTGCACGGCTTCACCCTCGAGCCGCAGCTCGGCGAATTCATCCTGACACACCCGGGGATCAGGATCCCCGAGTCGACCCGCGAGTTCGCGATCAACGCCTCCAACAGTCGCTTCTGGGAGCCGGCCGTCAAGCGCTACGTCGAGGAATGCCTCGCCGGCCGGGCCGGGCCGCGGGGCAAGGACTTCAACATGCGGTGGGTGGCCTCCCTCGTTGCAGAAGCCCACCGAATTCTTACCCGCGGCGGAGTGTTCCTGTACCCGCGAGACACGAAAGACCCTGCCATGCTGGGCCGGTTGCGCCTGCTGTACGAGGCCAGCCCGGTAGCCTTCCTCGTCGAGCAGGCGGGTGGAGGTGCGAGCGCCGGGTACGGGCGGATCCTCGACGTCGTGCCGGACGAGCTGCACCAACGGATCGCTTTCGTCTTCGGCTCACGTGAGGAGGTGGAGCTGATCGAGCGCTACCACCTCGACGACGACGCCGTCCAGCCCGACGCCGGCGAATACGACGGGCAGCTGTTCGGAACTCGTGGCCTGTTCCGCTCCAGCATGTGATCAGGACAGGAGGAGAAGCATCGTGTCTGTGAAGCATCCGATCATCGCCATCACCGGTTCGTCAGGCGCCGGGACAACCTCCGTGATGCGTACCTTCGCGCAGATCTTCCGGCGAGAGGACGTCGAGGCGGCCGTCGCCGAAGGCGACAGCTTCCACCGCTGGGACCGTATCGAGATGCGGACGAAGATGGCTGACGCGCTGGTGCGGGGGGACCACACCTTGAGCCACTTCGGCCCGGAGGCCAACCTGTTCGAGGAGCTCGAGGAGCTGTTTCGTCGCTACGGTGAGAGCGGCGGTGGAAAGGTCCGAAAGTATCTGCACGACGAGGAAGAGGCAGCGCACTACGCACAGCCGCCGGGCACCTTCACTGCGTGGGAGGAACTCCCTTCCGGGTCGGACCTGCTGTTCTACGAGGGGCTACACGGCGGGATGGCGACCGAGAAGGTGAACGTCGCCCAGCACGTCGATCTGCTCGTCGGTGTCGTGCCGGTCATCAACCTGGAGTGGATCCAGAAGCTCCAGCGTGACAAGTCGATGCGGGGGTACTCCACAGAGGCTGTGACGGAGACGATCCTGGGGCGTATGCCGGACTACGTGAACCATCTGTGCCCGCAGTTCTCCCGCACGCACGTCAACTTCCAGCGCGTTCCGATCGTCGACACCTCCAATCCGTTCATTGCCCGGGCGATCCCGACGCTGGACGAGTCCATGCTCATCATCCGGTTCGCGGACCCTCGCGGTATCGACTTCCCATACCTGCTCTCGATGCTGCACGACTCGTTCATGTCGCGCCCGAACACGATCGTCTGCCCCGGCGGCAAGATGGCGCTCGCGATGCAGTTGATCTTCACGCCGATGATCTGGCGGTTGATGGACCGCCGCAAGCAGGCACTGAGAGCGACCGTCAATTGAGGGTCCGGGCTGGTGGTGTCCCGGAATTTGTCAAGGTGGTTGAGACCAGCGGGTGTTAGGCGACTTCTGTCTCGGTCTCCTGGCTGGCGTTGTCGGCTGGCGGGTTGATCCAGACGGTGTCGGGTAGGTCGAGCATCTTCGGTGCGGTGGTGATGCCACC
The DNA here is from genome assembly GCF_042653605.1 of Pseudonocardia sp. GCM10023141. Classification (NCBI taxonomy): domain Bacteria; kingdom Bacillati; phylum Actinomycetota; class Actinomycetes; order Pseudonocardiales; family Pseudonocardiaceae; genus Pseudonocardia; species Pseudonocardia sp. GCM10023141. Next base: position 202,678 of record NZ_JBHSIR010000027.1, on the reverse strand, counting down.
GAACCGGTGTGGGTGCCGGGTACGTGCCTCTGCGAGCACGGTGTCCCGGTCGGCGGCTGTGGCGGCCGCGAGTCCGAAGTGGACGTCGGCGGGTGTGTGCAGGTCGATACCGGTATGCCGATGCTCATGGTTGCACCAGTGGGCGAACGCATCCATGAATCGTCTCGCATCCGGTAACGATCGGAAGCGTTCGGGAAAGTCGGGACCGTATTTCAAGGTCTTGAACAGTGATTCTGAGTAAGGGTTGTCGTTTGACGCTCGGGGTCGCGAGTGCGAGCGGGTGACATCGAGATCGGCAAGCAGGGTAGCGACGGTTTTACTGGTCATCGACGTGCCCCGGTCGGTGTGCACGACCTGGGGGACGCCGTGGACCGTGAAGATCTGTTCCATCATCTCCTTCGCCAGGACACCGGATTCATGGGCGTGGACATGGACACCGACGATGAACCGGGAGTAGATGTCGATCATCATGTAGGCGTCGAAGTAGGTGCCTTTCGCGGGGCCCGCGAGCTTGGTGATGTCCCAGCTGTAAACCTGCCGGGGCGAAAGACACCGGGCTGCGCAATCTGCCCTTCCACGACATCGCCCAGAACCGCATCTGGGTCGCCATCGCCGCGCTTGCCGCGGACCTGCTGGCCGCGACCGCACGCCTCGCGCTGCCGACCGCGGCGGCGGCCTACGAGCCCAAGCGACTGCGTCTGCGGATCCTCGCCGTGGCCGGACGGATCGTGCGCACCGCACGCCGGCGCATGCTCAAGATCGACCCGGCCTGGCCATGGGCCACCGTGATCACCACCGCGCACGGCCGCCTCGTCGCGCTGCCGTTCCCTGACAAGCCCATCCCAGCACCGACAACACCACCGGAGCACCGGTCAGCAAGCAGGGCCGGGGAACAACAACGCCCACCCACCGACGACACCACCAGCACGATCATCACCGGCGAACGAAGATCACGGTACGACCGTACGAAACATCGAGGCTAGCCTGGAATTTGCACGTCAGCGGGCTGGAGGGCTGGGCGGTCAGCCCGTCGGTGTGAGGCGATAGGCCGATCCCAGGATGACCGTGCTGGACATCGACCACAGCGGCGCTGATCAGGTGATCGCGATCGCGGTCGAGATGGTATACCGACGGGCCTGGCCGACCCGTCACGACTGGAGATCGAGGTCTTCTCCTACGTCAAGGTTTCCACAACGGCTTGCGTCGCACTCTCGGCTGGGCAACCTCAGCCCAGCAGCCACCGATGACAGAACGAGGCGTCAGGCTGACAGGTCTCACTTCACGGTCGGCGAGCGCCTCGGGCGCACCTACCGTCAGGGCACCGGTGTGGGAACCCCTCTGCCGAGGGGTCAGGCCGGGCCTGGGCAGATGAAGACACGGAGACAGGAGTTGATCGTGGCATCGCGACGCGTGCCGCCGGGGTCTGCGGCGGGGCGAAGCCACACCGACGCGTGGTTGAGGATGCCGTGCAGGCAGTGGAGCGCGGTCCGCGGGTCGGGGCAGTCGAACTCGCCGTCGGCGACGCCGCGCTCGACCACCGACCGGAAGATGTCGTCGTGTCGGCGGCGCATCGACTTCATGGCCTCGTCGTGCTCGCTCGGCCAGCTCGTCGGGAACGAGAACAGCTTCCCCACCTCGGGATACAGCTCGGTCAGCACGTGCAGCTGCTCGCGGACGAGCACGCGTAGCTGCACCGTGGCCGGGCTGTCCGCCGCCGCGGCGAGCTCATTCTCGAGGCGGCCGAGCACGTCTGCGGTCAGGGCCTCGAGAGCAGCACCGACCAGCGCATCCTTGCTCGGGAAGTAGTGGTAGAGGGTCGCCTTCGCGATATCCGTGCGCTCAGCGACCTCCTCGAGGTTCATTCCCTGGTAGCCGCCGGCCGAGAGGATCTGCAGCGCGACCTGGACGATCTCCGCCTTCCGGCGGTCGCGCCGCCGGGCTGCACGTCCGGAAACGGAGGTGGGTTGAGCTTCGGCTGTCGGCGCCACCGGACCAGCCTAGTCGACCTCCGCCTCGGCTTGCCGTCCCGGCGGTCGGCCCGACACCGTGTTCGACTGATAGTTCTACGTGCCGACTACATAGATGACTCCCCGACCTGACGGTCACTAGGGTCGATGTCCATCGGGGTGCCCGCCCCGCTACCACGGAGGCGCCGATGAACCCGTCCGTCCCGATCGAGCCCGAGTTTCCACCGGCGAGGGCGAGGAGTCGTTGCCCGACGCGGGCGGTGATGCGCTCGGCGGTGCGGGCGCCGTGGAGTTCGAGTGAGAGTTGCCGTTTCGCTGTAGCGAAGATCGACTCGATGCGTTGACGGATCGGGGCGAGGTTGCCGTGACGGCGGGTTTCATCGCGACGGTCGGGCCGCACGAACACGATCCCCAGCTGGGTCATGTCGTGTTCGAACTCGCGTCCGGCGAAGCCCTTGTCCCCGATCACGACCGCCCCGCGGGGAAGGGCGCGCAGGTCGTGGGCATGGCCGAGGAGGTCGGTGGCGACGTCGCGCTCGCCGATCTTGGGATCGGCCAGACACCACACCACCGGCATGCCTTCCAGGGTGGTGACCAGATACAGCTTCAGGCCCCACTTCAGGCCCCAGTAGAACCGGGAGTAGGACGCGCAGTAGCCGTAGCTGGCCCAACCGGCCAGCTCCGAGCGTTTCACGGTCTCTCGTGAGGTCCCACACGGCACGGGTGTCGCGTCGATGAGTCGGAGTTGATCGGTGTGAGAGGGCACCTGGGTGGCCAACGCTTGGATCGCCTGCTGGATCAGTGGGGCCGCCGCGACCAGACGTTGGTGATAGCCGGGTTGGTGGGGCAGGTAGGGGAACAGGTGATCCACGTCTGCTCCTGTCGGTGGGTCGGCGGGTCAGATGGTGAAGGCGAGCCGGGTCGCCTCGTCGATCGCGGCGACCGCGTCGAGCTCGGCCGAGACATGTGCGCCGCCGATCAGCCGGGCGGCCACGCCGTGCTCCGCGAGCTGGTCGTGCAGGCCGCGGGCGCTCTCCTGGCCCGCGCAGAGCACGACGGTGTCGAGGGGGAGGACGTGGGATTCGCCGCCGGCCGTGTAGTGCAGGCCGGCGTCGTCGACGGCGTCGTAGCGTGCGCCCTGCACCATCGTCACGCCCGCCCTGCGCAAGCGGCTCTTGAGGATCCAGCCGGTGGACTTGCCCAGTCGCCGGCCGAGCGGCTCGTCCTTGCGCTGGAACATGGTGATCGTCCGCGCCGCGGCGGCCCGGTGGTCCGGCGGCGGGCCGGTGACGCCGCCCGCGACACTGCCATCGGTGGAGACCCCCCAGGCGGCGAAGAACGCTGACGGCCGGAGCCCCTCCTCGGCGTCACCCATCAGGTACTCGGCGACATCGAAGCCGATCCCGCCCGCCCCGATGATCCCCACGCGGTCGCCCGGGACGACGGCTCCGGTCAGGACGTCCACGTACGACACGACGGACGGATGGTCCAGACCGGGGAGGTCCGGGATCCGGGGCGTCACGCCGGTCGCGATGACGACCTCGTCGAAGCCCTCCGCGCCGAGCTGGTCGGCGTCGACGACCTTCCCGAGCCGGACGTCGACGCCCGTGCGCTCGAGCTGGACCCGGAAGTAGCGCAGGAGCTGGTTGAACTCGCTCTTGCCTGGCACGACGCGGGCCATGTTCAGCTGCCCACCGATCGTGTCGGCGCCGTCGTAGAGGGTGACGCTGTGGCCGCGCTGCGCGGATTCCACCGCGAACGCGAGCCCGGCCGGGCCTGCGCCGACGACACCGATCCGCCTGCGGACGGCCGGAGCGGTCGCCACGAACTCGAGTTCGTGCCCCGCCCGCGGGTTGACCAGGCACGACGCGGGCCGCTCCGTGAAGATCCGGTCCAGGCAGGCCTGGTTGCACGCGATGCAGGTGTTGATCTCGTCGGTGCGGCCCTCGCGCACCTTGCGGGCAAAGTCCGGGTCGGCGAGAAGCGGCCTCGCCATCGAGATCAGAGCGGCCGTCCCCGAGGCGACGATCTCCTCGGCGACGTCGGGGTCGTTGATGCGGTTCGAGGCGATCACGGGCACGATGACGGCCTCGGACACGCGCCGAACCGCGTCGCTCCAGGCGGCGCGGGGAACGGTGGCCGCAATGGTCGGCACCTGCGACTCGTGCCAGCCGATGCCCGTGTTCAGCACGTCGGCGCCGGCGGCGACGACCCGCCGGGACAGTTCGACCACCTCGGCCGCGGTGAGCCCGTCCTCGACGAGGTCGAGCGCGGACACGCGGTGGATGACCAGGAAGTCCTCGCCCACCGCGGCCCGCACCGCGCGCGTGACCTCGACCGCCAGCCGCAGCCTCCCGTCGAGGTCCCCGCCGAACTCGTCGACGCGGTCGTTCGTGCGGAGTGCCGCGAACTGGTTGATCAGGTAGCCCTCGGAGCCCATGATCTCGACGCCGTCGTACCCGGCCTCGCGGGCGAGCGCCGAGGCTCGCGCGTACTCGTCGATCGTGCGCCAGACGTCCTCGGTCGTGAGGGGGCGGGGTACGTGCGGGTTGATCCGGGCGCGGATCGCCGACGGGCCGACGCACTCCGAGAACTTGGCGTAGCGGCCGGCGTGCAGGAGTTGCAGGGCGATGCGCCCGCCCGCCGCGTGCACCGCGTCGCACACGACACGGTGGTCATCGAGCGGCACGCCGTCCTCCAGCACCGGCGAATCCAACTCGAGCCGGCCCTCCTGGTTAGGGGAGAACCCGTTGGTCAGCAGGAGGGCAGCCTCGCCCGTGGCGCGGGCGGTGAAGAACGCCGCCAGTCGTTCGGCCGGGCGGTCGAGGGTCTCCAGTCGGGTGTGCATCGCACCCATGACGATGCGGTTCCGCAATGTCATGGACCGCAGTCGCAGCGGTTCCATCAAGTGGGGGTGGCTGGTCATCGGGTCACCTCGAGGCTCGCGGGATCGCGGACGGCGTCACGAACGGCGCCGAGCACGGCGGGGTCGTTGCGCAGGCGGAACTTCTGGATCTTCCCGGTGGTGGTCCGGGGGAGATCGTCGTGCAGGACCAGCAGCTCCGGCCAGAAATGGCGGGCCATTCCGGCCTGCCGGAGGTGCGCCACGAGCGTGGCGAGAACCGGTGGCGCCGCGGGGTCGGACGGCACGACCACGGCGCAGGCCCGCTCGCCGAGCCGCTCGTCGGGCACCCCGACGACGGCCACCTCGCGGACCAGGGGATGGGTGAGCAGGGTCGCCTCCACCTCGACGACCGGGATGTTCTCCCCGCCGCGGATCACGAGGTCCTTCACGCGGCCTGCGAGCCGGATCCCGCCGCCGGCGTCGCGGCGGGCGAGGTCACCGGTGTCGAACCAGCCGTCGGGGTCGAGGGCCGCCGCGTACAGGTCGGGGCGGCCGTGGTAACTGGTGAACAGCGCGGCACCGCGCACGAGGAGCCGGCCGACCCCGCCGACGGGGACCTCGTCGCCGTCGGCGGCGGCCACCCGCACCTCGTTCCACGGCATCGGGGTGCCGTCGCTGTCGGCCGCGGCGAGCGCGTCGTCCTCGCGGCGGGTCGTGGTGAAGGCCCCGCACTCGGTCATACCCCACACCGCGTGGACCCGCGCGTCGAAGCGTTCCCGGGCCCGCCGCACGAATGCGGGCGGGATCGGGGCGCCTGCGACGCTGATGTTGCGCAGGGTCCACGGCCGCGGGTCGTCGCCGGCCTCGTCCTGGGCCGCCGCGAGCAGGTCGGCGAGGAGCGTCGGGGCCACCATCGTCCAGGCGACGCCGTACTCGCGGACCAGCTCAATCATCGTCCGCGGCTCCCAGACGTCCTGGTAGACGACCGTCATCCCGCAGCTCATCGGCATCGTCACGCCGAAATAGAAGCCGACCGTGTGGGCCATCGGCGACACCGCCAGCAGAGTGTCGTCCGTCGTGAGGCCCATCGTGTCGGGCACGATTCGGGTCCCCGCGTACACGGTGTTCCAGGTGTGCACGACGCCCTTGGGCTCACCGGTCGTGCCGGAGGTGAACTGGATCTGGGCGACGGAGTCCGGGTGCGGGGACAGCCGATCGAGCGCTGCCGAGTGCTTGCGTTCCCACGGCTGGTCGACGAAGAACGGTTCGAACCGCTCCGTGCCGGGCGGGAGCGGCGCGTCCGGTTCGGCGTCGATCACGAAGACCCGCTCCAGGCCGGTGGCGGCCGCGACCTCGGACAGCATGGCGGCGTGGTCGTGCCCACGGAACCGTGCGGGCACGACGCAGACGCGGGATCCGAGTCGTTCGCAGATGAACTGCACCTCCCGGTGGCGCAGGATCGGGAGGATCGCGTTGGTGACCGCTTCGATTCGGGCGCAGGCCAGGTGCAGGGCGGTGAACTGCCACCAGTTCGGGAGCTGGAAGGAGACGACGTCGCCGGGGCGCACGCCGAGCTCCAGCAGGGCGGCGGCGAACCGGTCGACGAGCTCGGAGAGCCTGCCGTAGGTGATGCGCTCGCGCCCCTGGCCGGCGCGGTGCGTCACGATCGCGACCCGGTCGGGCGTTCGCTCGGCGTGCTCGCGGAAGTCGTCGATCAGGGTGCGGTCCCGCCACCAGCCCTGTTCCCGGTACCGGGCAGCGAGGTCGGGATCGAGCGTGACAGGTGCGGCGTGCACGTCCATGTGCCCTCCTGCGGTAGGTGTGAGGTATGTCGTGGCGAAGTCAGCCGGCCATGGTCAGGCCGCCGCTGACGCTGAGGACCTGGCCGGTCACGAACGCGGCGCGGTCGGAGGCGAAGAACAGGACCGCGTCCGCGACCTCCTCCGGGGCCGCCATGCGGCGCAGCGGGATCGCCTTGACCAGGGCCTCGCGGATCCGCTCGGGCTGCGCGGCGAACAGCGGGGTGTCGGTCGGGCCGGGGCACACGCAGTTCACGGTGACGCCGTGCCGCGCGACCTCGCGGGCCAGCGACTTGGTGAAGGCGATGACCCCGCCCTTGGTGCCCGCGTAGACGGTCTCGCCCATGCTGCCGACGCGGCCGGCGTCGCTCGCCAGGTTCACGACGCGGCCGCCGCGCGCGAGCATCGGCTCGACGAACGCGCGGGTGACGCGCACCTGGCCGAGGTAGTTGATCTCGACCAGCGTCCGCCAGAATTCCTCGTCGCCCTCCAGGAACGGGGCGATGCGGTCCCAGCCCGCGGCGTTGACGAGGACGTGTGGTGCGCCGTGGCGGCCGACGACCTCGTCGCGGAGCGCCGTCACGGTGCCGGGATCGGTGACGTCCACCAGGTGCGGCTCGACGCGTCCCGATCCGGCGATCTCCGCGGTCTTCTTCGCGCCGTCCAGGTCGCGGTCGGCCGCGACGACTGTCGCGCCCTCCGCGGCGAGACCGACGGCGATGGCGCGCCCAATACCCGAGCCGGCCCCCGTGACGACGGCGACCTGTCCCTCGAAGCTCATCTGCATCCCCTTCAGCCCACGTACTTCGCGAAGTCGGGCGTGCGCTTCTCGGTGAATGCGCGGGCGCCTTCCAGGCCCTCGGGGCTCGTGGCGAACAGGTCGAGCGCCGCCGTCGCCATGTTCGCCAGGCCCGCCTGGTGTTCGGTGTCGGAGTTGAAGGAGTGCTTGAGGAACCGGATCGCCGTCGGGCTCATCGCGGCGATCTCCTCGGCCCAGCGACGTGCCTCCGCCATCAGCTCGGAACCCGGGACGACCGTGTTCACCAAGCCCCAGCGTTCGGCGGTCGCGGCGTCGTACTGCCGGCACAGGTACCAGATCTCCCGCGCCCGCTTCTCGCCCACGATCCGGGCCAGGTAGGTCGTGCCGAACCCGGCGTCGAACGATCCGACCCGCGGCCCGGCCTGCCCGAACCGGGCGTGGCCCGCCGCGATCGTCAGGTCGCAGAGCACGTGGAAGACGTGACCCCCGCCGATGGCCAGGCCGTTGACCGCCGCGATGACCGGCTTCGGGATCTCGCGGATCAGCCGGTGGAGCCCGTCGATCTCGAACAGCCCGCTCTCGGTGGGCCCGTAGTCGCCCGTCTCGGCCCGCTGCTTCACGTCGCCGCCGGTGCAGAAGGCCTTCTCGCCCGCTCCGGTGAAGATGACGCAGCGTACGGCCGGGTCAGCCCACGCCGTGCGGAACGCTGCGATGAGCTCCTCGATCGTGCGGCCGCGGAAGGCGTTGTACCGGTGTGGGCGGTCGATCGTGACGACCGCGGCCGGGCCGTCCACCTCGTAGCGGACGTCTTCGAAGTCCTTCAAGCTATTCCTTCCGTTCTTCGGCTCCCGTGCCAGACCAGCCGGCGCGACGCCGCGTGCGATGGCGGAGGTCGGGGAGGAGCCCGGAGCGCACCCGACGTGCGCCGAGATCGGGGCCGGTGGCCGCTGCGAGCGCTGCCTCGATGGATCGACCCGACTGCTCGTGCGACGCCGCTGGTGGGCCGCGTGGCTCCGGTGCCGACGATATCGACGCTAAGGACGGCGAGTCAACTATTCGGTCGGTTTTTCGAAGAAAGATCGGTTCATGGGCCGAACCCGCCCGGATCGATGGCTAGCCACCCGTCCAGGTGACCAGACGACCAACAATTTGACATATCGACTCATGGGTCGATATCTTGGCCCGGCGTCGATCTCCGCCCGGCCTCCATCGAGTCGCCGCACTCGGAGGGCGGGTCCTGTCCATGGCGGCCGGGCGCTGGTCAACGGTGCTCGAGCCGGGTCTGCGCCTCGGCTGGTGGGACCGACGGCTCCCGGATCGGGCTCCGGGTGCCATGACCGGCGGCAGGGTGCACGGCCGGTTCTGCACCCCCGTCTACGTTCCGCTCCCCCATAGAAGGTGAAGACAGATGCAACGCTGCATACCCCGAGCCTCGCTGGCACTCGGCCTGGCGCTGGTCGCGGCAGTCGCCAGCTTCGTCATCGTCCCCGGCGTCTCGTCCGCCAGTCCGGGTGACGCGGCACCGCAGTGCGAGTCGCACGACCTCACCGTGCCGAGCTCTGTGATCGAAGGGCAGGTCGTGCCGCTCCCGGGCGCCCGACTGCTCGCCGGCGGCGGGGACTTCACGATCCACGGCAGCCTGTGCCTGCCCAGCGGCGGCACGCCGAAGACCGTGATGCTCGCGCTGCACGGCATCACCTACTCAAACTCGTACTGGAACTCCGAGTACCAGCCGGAGACCTACAACTTCTCCCGGCACATGACCGACGCCGGGTACGCGGTCTTCGCGATCGACCGTCTCGGGTACGGCCAGAGCTCCAAGCCGCCCGCCGCGCTCGTCACGCTCGACAGCCAGGCCGAGGTCGCGCACCAGGTCATCAGCCAGCTTCGCTCCGGCACCGTCGGCGGCACGGCGTTCGAGCACGTCATCCTGGTCGGCCACTCCTACGGCACGGCGACGTCGTGGCGTGAGACGGCTACCTACAACGACGCCGACGCGGTCATCGGGACCGGGTGGGCCAACACCCTGCAGACCCTGCTCGTCGCGAGGTTCTTCGCCGGTTTCGTCCCCGCGCAGCTCGACAAGCGCTTCGCCGACCGCCCAGTCGGCTACCTCACTCCTGGACCGGGCGGACGCGAGCAGAACTACCTGTACGACCTCTCCAACGTCGACCCGAAGATGATCAAGTACGACGCCGAGGTCCTGCAGGACACGGTCACCGCCGCCGAGGGTGCGACGTTCTACAACCGCTACGGCGCCGTCCCGGTCACCTACGTGCCGACGACCAGTGAGGAGCTCGAGATTCCGCTGTCGGCGCAGGCCAAGGACATCAAGATCCCCACGTTCATGATCAACGGTGCGAACGAGCTGTTCTTCTGCGGGATCGACCAGAACCATTGCGCGAGCAGCCAGAAGCTCCAGACGGAGGAGGCGAAGTACTTCTCCGACGCGGCGTGCTTCCGCGCAGCGGTGATCCCGAACGCCGGACACGACCTCAACCTGCAGCGCAACGCCCCCGACACCTACGCGGTGGTCGTCACGTATGCCAACCAGATGCTCGGTCCCGACGGCGGGAACAAGGGCAGCTACCGCGCCTCCTGTGGCGCGATCTCCGGTACCGACGTCGACAGCGGTCAGGCGACATTCGGTGCGATCGAGGAGTGACGACGAGCCGGCGCCTCGGAACGTCTCCGGGGCGGCAGCGGCAGCGGCGGACCTGCGCACGGCTCCGCCGCACGAACAGGGAGGGGTCCAGGACGGAATCGCTCCCGGCGTCGCGAGTACCGGTGGCCGGATGGCCGGCGGTGGTGCGGCGACGTCCGAGGGGTTTGTGTCGGAACAGGTGCTCTATGTGGCGGGCGGCCCCGAAGGCGTGCGCCGCCGCCCTCAAGCGAAGGACAGGTCACACATGCTCAGCACGATTCTCGGGACGCGGCTGCGGTGGTTCGAGGCGGACGGATGGGTGTTCGACCCGGTGATCGTGGGTGCGGACACCATCGACTACACCGTGAAGGAGGGACCGCACGCCGGGCGGCACGCGGTCCAGCGGATCCACTACCACCGGATCGCGCCCGGCATCGAGCTGACCTCCTGGCACGAGGAGGTGGGCACGATCGTCAACATCGTCTGGTACCTGGAGTCGCAGACCACGCACCGTTTCGCGGCTCTCCCCGCCTGGGCGACCGCCGACATCCGGGTGCTCGTCGGCGACAACCAGGACCCCGCCTACCTCGAGCGCGTCCGCGGGCTCGCCGCTGTGGGACCCGACGCACCGCGCACGATCCTGGATGACGACGGGTACTTCGAGCTCCTGTGAGCGGGGCGGTGTCCGGCCGCGGGCAAGGCGGGATGGCGCGTCCGGATCCTCGCCGACCTCGACGACGGGCTTCCCCTACGTGTGCGCTCGCACAGCCTCGTGTGCGTCGTCGAGGGAGGCCGGTCGCCGCCCGCAGGATCTCGCCGTGATGGTCGCGCCCGCGGCCGGTCGGCATCGGCAGAAACGAACAACGTTGGCAAGGAGGCCAGGGTGGAAAGTTCGAACATCGACGCCGTGCTGCGCGACGCGGTGAACAAGGGAGCGGTACCGCAGGTCGTCGCGATGGCGGCGGACCGCAGCGGTCAAATCTACGAGGGGTCGGCCGGACCCCGGGCGGCCGGGCAGGAGGAGCAGGTCACGCCCGACTCCGTATTCCGCGTCGCGTCGATGACCAAGATGGTCGCGACGGTCGCGGCTCTGCAGCAGGTCGAGCGGGGGGAGCTCGACCTCGACGCGCCCGTCGACACAATTATCGCGGAGTTCGCGGAGATCGGCGTACTCGAGGGCTTCGACGAGAACACGCCGCGGATCCGGCCGCCGGCCTCCCGCGCAACGGTGAAGCAGCTCCTCACGCACACCGCGGGTTTCGGCTACTGGTTCTGGAACGCCGACATCCACCGGTACGAGGAGGTCACCGGCACCCCGAACGTGCTGGCGGGCAAGCGGGTGAGCTTGACGGCGCCGATGGTGGCCGACCCGGGCACCCGTTTCGAGTACGGCATCAACACCGACTGGCTCGGCGAAGTCGTCGAGAAGGTCAGCGGGAAGTCGTTGAAGGACTACCTCGCCCAGAACGTCTTCGAGCCGCTCGGCATGGCGCGGACGACGTTCTCGCCGACGGCGCAGGACCGCGCCGAACTCGTTCCCGCGCACGTCCCGACCGAGGGCGGCGGCTGGGTGGCCACCGAGATCGACTTGGCGCCCGAGCCGGAGTGGTGGGCGGGCGGCCACGGCCTCTACTCCACTCCCCGGGAGTACCTGCGGTTCCAGCAGGCCCTGCTGAACCGCGGCACGTTCGACGGGGCCACGATCCTGCGGCCGGAGACCGTCGACGCCGCCTTCACCAACCAGATCGGCGGCCTCGACTTCCCCACCCACATCCCGTCTGTCGTGCCCGAGGTGTCCGGACCGTGGAACGGTCCGGCGGGGAACAAGTGGGGCTACGGCCTGATGCTCAACGTCCGGCGGGAGCCGGGAATGCGGGCCCCCTACAGCGGCGCCTGGGCCGGCTTGTTCAACAGCCACTTCTGGGTCGACCCGCGTTCCGGCGTGACCGGGGCGATCTACAGTCAGTTCCTGCCGTTCATCACGCAGGAGGCGCTGGGCGTGTACGCGGACTTCGAGCGCGCGCTGTACGCGAGCCGCTGACCAGCCCGACGGCACGCACCGTCCGGGTACGGCACACACCGCCGATGGTGTGTGCCGTACCGGCGCGTGCGCCGTCGGGCTCGTCGCGGAGCGCCACCCGGGTCGCGGGAGGTCACACATGCCCAGCACGATTCCCGGCACCCCGGCCGCGTCTACCTTGATGGTCGTCGGCTGACGCGTCGTGCACCCGCATCCGACGTCCGGTGTCAGGCCCGGGCGAGTATGTACTCGTTCAGCGGGCGCGGACGGTAGTGAAGCGGTGGCAGGTCGGCCGGGGTCACGAAGCCAGGATCGGCGTTGATCACGTCCGGGACGCGGTTCACCATCTGGGTACAGGTCATGCGCAGGGTGTCGACGTCCGGGTTGACGACTCGGACGTTCGGGTCGCCCTGCACGGTCCACTCGCACCGGTCGGTCTCGCCCGGCCGGTAGATGTGGCCGGACAGCTCCATCTGCAGAATCGGCCCCTCACCCGTGGTGACCGTGTCGACGGTCGTGAAGCCGATGAGCAGGCCCGGCTCGACGACGGTCTCCAGGCTCCGGGACTCGATCGGGCCGGTCGCGATGTCCGGGCGGAGCTCGACCGTGGTCCCCGTGATGGTGAGGCCCGCCGACGAGGCGACCGCGGCGAGGATCGGCAGCGCGAAGCTGGGTGGGCGCGTGCTCGACGCCTGCCACGCCGCGAAGTCCTCCGGGGTCGTCCCGATCCGCTGGTCGCGTGCGACTTCGGCGCCGTAGTCGTCGACGTTGAACGACTCGCGGCCGACGAGGCGGTCGAACCGGTTCACCGCCCCGAGCAGTCCGGCGACCTGGTTGACCAGGAAGAAGTCCTGGAAGCCGCTGCCGGCCAGCGTGACGCCGTGCTCGCGGGCGAGGGCGGCGAGCTCGCCGGTGCGCTCGGGATACGTGTGCCACGGGAACAGCAGCTCCTCCCCGATCGTGATCGCGTTGACGCCGTGGCGGGCACAGGTCGCCAGGACGTCGTACTGATCCACCATGAAGCTCGACGTGGCGACCATGGCGATGTCGGGTCGGACGGAGTCGTATAGCGCATCGGCATCGGCGACCACCTCGACCCCGAGCGGGTGCGTCAGCCCCAGGACCGTACCCGCGTCGCGGCCCACCTTCTCCGGGCTGCGCCCGACCGCGCCGACGATCTCGACGCCCTTCTCGGTCAGCAGGCGGGCGACGATCGCGTTCATCGCGCCCACGCCCACCAGTACTGCCCTGATCCCGCCGACCCCGGCGCCCTCGTGTCGGGGACGGGTCTCGGCGGGTCGGCGGGGGTGTCGCGTCAGGTCCGCCGTCACGCGCCGGTGCCGGTGGCGGTAACGCCGTGGATGGCGGGGAACTGCCCGGTGTAGGCGTACTCGGCGTATCCCTTGTTGCGCGCGTCGGCGAGCGCCGCGAGTAGGCCGTTCATGATGAACGCCGGTTGTCCCTGCCCGACGATCGCGTCGCGGTACTCCACGATCCCGTGGTGCCACACGTCGAGCGTCGCTTGCGTGGTCGTGAAGTCGCCGGCGGCGATCTCCTTCGCCGCCTTCACGATCTCGTTCTGCAGCACTCCTAGGATGCGGATCGCCCCGGCGACCACCGTGTCCAGCTCGACCCCGTGAGAGGTGGCGTACGCGGCGCCCTCGATGAACGACGCGAGCCCGACCCCCAGCGTCGATCCGGTCAGCGCGACGTCGAGCACGGCGGGGAGATCGAGGTCCTCGCCGAGGTACAGCGTGCCCTCGGGGGCGAGGACGGTGAGGACGTCGGTCGCGCTGGTCCAGGCCGCGTTCGCGCCGGCGTACTGGATGACGGCGTTGGGGGTGCCGACGTCGATCGGGTAGACCAGGATCGTGCCGTCGATGTATTCGCCGCCGCGCGCGGTGACGAGCTCGCCGATCGACCGCCCTTCCTCGGCGGCGCCGGTGGACAGGTTCACGAGGCACCGTCCGGACAGGTCGAGGTCATCGGGCAGACCCTTGACCAGGTCGAGGACGTCGCCCGAACTGCTGATGCAGATCACCGTCGTACTGCTCCCGGCGATCGCGTCGGCGGCTGAGCTCGCTACGGTCGCACCCTTCTCGGCAAGCGGGCCGCACTTGTCGGGCGTGCGGTTCCAGACCACGGCGGGCCGGCCGGACCGGAGCAGCACCTCGGCCAGCGCCGACCCCATGAGCCCGGCGCCGATCACGGCGATTGTCGACTGCATGCGTTCCTCCATCTGTTGCTGCGGTGATAGACGGGACGTTCGTAATTGACGCGCAGACACCGCGGTGGGTCAGGACAATATTGGATCAATCGACTTGGTCAACTGATCGGATCAGCCTGACGCAGATCGAGGGGGGTGTCAACGCCAGACCGGTCGGTTTCGATCCCGGTGCGGTGGGACGCCGCCCGGGCTAGGGCAGAAGCGAGTTGCGGAGGAACCGCGCCGCTTCCGAGACCGCCGCGTCCGTCGCCCGGAACGTCCCGATCTCGGTGAAGAACCCGTGGAAAACGCCGTCGTACCGTGAGGCCGACGCGTCGACCCCGTCCGCGAGCAGGCGGGCTGCGAACGCCTCGGCGCTGTCGCGCAGGGGGTCCACAGCGGCCGTGATGACGAGCGTCCGGGGAAGGCCGGCAAGCGACGCGGCGGCGGCGGGGACGGCAAACGGATCGCGGCGGTCGCCCTCGTCCCGCAGGTAGTTACCCCAGAACCACATCACGTCGGCTGTGGTGATGAGGGGCCCGTCGGCGTGCTCACTCCAGGATGGACGATCCACGGCGAATTCCGTCGCCGGGTAGACAAGCACCTGACACCTGAGCTTCAACAAGACCGTGTCGCGAGCCCATAGAGCCACGGCTGCGGCAAGGTTGCCGCCCGCGCTATCGCCGACGAGGCCGATCCGGGTGCCGTCGACGCCCAGCTCGGCGCCGCGCAAGGCCAGGTGCGCGACGGCGTCGACGCAGTCGTGCAAGGGGGTCGGATACTTGTGTTCGGGCGCCAGACGGTAATCGACGGAGACGACCACGCAGCCGCTGCGGTTGGCGATCGCGCGGCAGACTGCGTCGACGCCATCCAGTGATCCCACGGTCCATCCGCCGCCATGGAAATAGATGGCGACCGGCAACTCCACAGCGCCCTGTGGCCGATAGAGGCGAATCGGTACTAGGCCGTTCCTTCCCGGGATCTCGCTGTCCCGGACCTCGTGGATCGGTTCGGGTTCTCCGCGCGGCCGGAGGTCGGCCGCGACCGCCCGGGAGTCGGCGACGCCGAGCTCGTGGAACGGCCGCGGGAGGATCCGCGAGAGCGACCGGGCGACCGCCATGGCATCCGGGTCGAGTCGTCCGGTCGCGGCGGTCACGGCGATCGGACCAGGGCTTTGCGGCCCTGCTCGACGAGGCGGTCGACGAAGTCTGCGTGGATGCGTGCATAGTGCCGCGTCCGCTCGTCGTCGCGCTGGTAGAACCACTGCAGGGTGAGTCCGTCCATCGCGGAGATGGCCAGCCACGTTGCCTCTACGAACAGTTCCCGGGGCTCGTCCTGCTCCTGCGTGAGCAGCCGGATCCAGGTGTCCGCGAGGATCTCGTACGGGCGCGGCGCCTTGTCTGGGTCCTTCCGCAACAGCCAGAGGTAGAGGTCCACCTGCGCGATCGCGTAGTTCTCGTTCGCGAGCAGCCAGTCCATGGCACTGCACAGGAATGTGCCGACCGTGCGTGGGGATCTCGTCCCGGCCGTGCCGGTCTGGTCGGCCGGGACGAGGAGAACACCGATCCTGGTGAAGACTTCGACGAACAGATCCTCCTTGCGGTTGAAGCAGTAGTGGAGCGAGGCGAGTGGCGCCCCTGCGGCTTCGGCGATTCGCCGGGTCGTCGCGCCGCGCACGCCGTGCTCGGCGATCACGGCGACGGCGGCCTCGACGAACTCGTCCTTGCGCTGCTCCACCGGGATGTGTGCCATGGCGACCTCTCCAGCATCTGACTTGGTCATCTGATCATAACAAGTGTCCAAGTCCGTTACGGTTCTGGTCGCGAGGGACGCGGCGGCCTCTTCTAGGAGTTGCGGCCGATGCGCCGGTAGACGTGTGGCCTGGTCCGGCGCAGGATCAACGCGTAGCCGGCGCCCGCGAGGGCGAGCCCCCACGTGACCGCGACGAAGGTAACGGCAATCGCGGTGCTCCCGCCGCTGAGGATTGTGAAGTTCGTCGTCCCCAGGTAGCAGATGACGGAGAGGGCGACCAGTGCGATGCCCGGTGACAGATAGCGCGCCCAGATCCCGGCCTCGAGGTGCCGGTTTCTCAGGAAGAACACGAGGATCGCCAGGCTCGTGAGCGTGATGATGAGCAGGAGTCCGTAGAAGAGCAGCCCGCCGAACTGTGCGTAGATCGTGGTGGCGTCGCCGCCGACGGTGATCAGCACGGCGAGCAACGCAAGGACGACACTCGACACGAGCGCGACGGCGCGGTGCGGCGACGCGTGTCGGTCATGTGCCTGTCCGAACCGGGTCGGCAGGATCCCGTCGACCCCGAGTGAGTACAGATAGCGGGCGAGCACGTTCTGGCAGGAGAGCTGGCCGGCCAGAGTGGAGGTGACCAGCAGGATCGCCGTCACGTCCTGGGCGATCCGGCCTGCGTAGTGCCCGACGGTCGTGCTGAACAGGCCGGCCGGGTCCGCGGTCGCGGCGGCCGTGATCTTGTCGGTGCCGACGGCCATGACGAGCACCCAGGCCGCCACGGCGTACAGGATGCCCATCAGGGCGACGGCCGAGTAGGTCGCGCGGGGGATGGTCCGGGCCGGGTTCTGCGTCTCCTCGCGATAGATCGCGGTCGTCTCGAACCCGACGAACAGGCCCATCGCGAAGAGCATCGCGAGTCCGACCGAGCCCTGCGAGAACTGGCCCCAGGTGAACGGCCCGAGGTCCAGGCCCGTCGCCCCGCCCTGGCTGATCGTCACGACGTCCCAGACCACGATGATCGCGATCTCCGCCGTCAGCGCCACCATCAGCACCTTCGCCGACAGCTCGATCTGCAGGTAGCTCAGCACCGTGACAGCGACCCAGCAGGCGAGGCCGTAGACCCACCATGGGATCGCGGGTCCGCCGAGGGTGTTCTGCACCAGATTGTCGGTGACGAGGCCGAAGAACGCGTAGACCCCGACGAGGAATGACCCATAGGTCACGATCGCGAGACACGAGGCCGCCAGGCCGGCCGGGCGGCCGAGCCCGGCCGTCACGTAGGCGTAGAGCGCCCCGGGGTTGGTCATGTAGCGGGTCATCGCCGTGTACCCAGCGCTGAAGACGATGAGCAGCAGAGCCGCGGCGACGAGTGCGGCGGGCGCCCCGGATCCGTTGCCGTAGACGATGATGAGGGGGATGTAGCCGCCGACGGCGGCGATCGGCCCGGAGGCCGCCACGACCGCGACGATGACGTCGACGGTGCGGAGCCGACCCGACAGGCCGCGGCGCTGAACCTCGCGAGCCTCCTCGGCCGCGGCCGCCGTTCCTGGGCTGGACGGGATGTCGACGGGCGTCGCCGACGACGTGTCGGCTTCGAGCTCGGCCATGCGCGATCTCCTCAGGTGCGGATTCGGGCTGTCGCGTTTCGAACGTCCAAGCAATACGATCAAGTGACCGACTTGGTCAGATGACCCGGCAGTTTGCACTGGTGGGAGCGCCGGGTCAAGGCTCCCTCGGCAACTCTGGAGGTATATCCGAGTCGTTCCGGTTGTCCGAGCCGCCGATCGGGCGGGGCCGGGACGTCGCTCTTGACGGCCCCGCAGGACGGTGGCTACGGTCAGACGACTTGGTCATCTGATCGAGTCGTGTGATCTACACGCATTGATGCTGCCTGGGAGGCTGCAGATGGGACTCACGACCCTCGAACCCACGGCGACGGTGGAGGACGTTGTCGCCGTTATCGACCGCGATGGCGGCGTCATCATTCGGGACTTCCTCGACGCGGAGACGACCGCGGGTCTCGAGGCAGACCTGCGCCCGGTCCTCGACAGCGGCGGCTTCGGCGAAGAGGACTTCATGGGCAAGCGGACCCGCCGTCTGGGCGGGCTGTTCAAGCGCACCAAACACGGCGCGGCGATCGTTCGGCAGCCACTGTTTCGGGGTGCGGCCGAGCACTACCTGTGCCGGCCTGTCACCGGGTGGACCGGCGAGCAGCGCCTCGAGGTAGTACCCCGGATTCAGGTGGGCGCCACCCAGGTGATCGACATCTGCCCGGGCGAGGGTGCACAGCTGTTGCATCGCGATGACATCGTGTGGCTGTGGCGCCACCCGGCCGGCTACCAGGTGCCCAGGGTCCAGGTGATGTTCGCCGCCACCGATTTCACCGCCGAGAATGGCGGCACGCTGGTGGTGCCGGGATCTCACAAGTGGTCGGACGAGCGCGCTCCGAGGCTGGAGGAGGCCGTGTCGACGGTGATGACGGCGGGATCTGCGCTCATCTGGATCGGGTCGACCTACCACGGCGGCGGCGAGAACCGGTCCGACTCGTCCCGAACCGGCATCACGATCACCCTCGATCTCGCCTACCTCCGGCAGGAGGAGAACGCCTACCTGACCTACCCGCCGGAGATCGCAGCGACGCTGGACCCGGACATCCGGAACCTGCTCGGGTATCAGGCGAGTGAACCGTTCCTGGGCTACATCGAGGTCAACGGGATCATGAAGGACCCGTCGGCTCTCTTCGGCGACGCCAACGCAGAGACGATGAAGTTCGGGTGACCTCCCGCACTGTCGAGCTGATCGGTGAGGGGATCGAGCCCGCAATGTCCAGGAGTCCCAGGCCGATCGTTGGTGTGACGGGACGCCGATCGCACGGCTCGCTGGCCGCGGATCGCGATCCGCGCTACGTCGGTGCCGACTTCGACTCGTTCCTTGCCGACTTCGCCCGCAGTATCTCCGAGGCCGGAGGTCTGCCCGTGTACCTGCCGTTCGAGGCGACGTGGCCCGAGGTGCTGCGCGGGGTGGACGCCGTCGTGTTGAGCGGCGGGCAGGACGTCCACCCGACGCGGTGGGGCGGGGACGCGCACGTGGACAACACATTCTCCGGTGACCCGCGCACCAGCTACATCGTCTACGACCCCGCCCGGGACACCCACGAGATCGCCCTCGCCCGCGGTGCGGTCACCGCGGGGGTCCCTGTTCTCGGGGTCTGCCGGGGAACGCAGGTGCTCGACGTCGCCCTCGGCGGGACGCTCGTGCCCCACCTGGAGGACACCGGGGTTGAGCATCTCTCGCCGGCCGCGGCCCCCCACGATGGGGCGGCCGACCACGTCGTGCGGACGGTGGAGGGTTCGCTCGCCCATGCCTTGTTCGGCGCCTCGTTCGTCACGAACTCCTGGCATCACCAGGCCGTCGCCGAGCCCGGCCCCGAACTGGTGGTCACCGGGCGGACGCCCGACGGGGTGGCCGAGATCATCGAGCTCCCGGGACGCCCGGTGCTCGGGGTGCAGTGGCACCCGGAGTGGCAGGTCAACCCGGGACCGGTCTTCGTGTGGTTGGTGGCCGAGGCCGCCCGCGCCGCCGCGCGGCCCCTCGGCGTGCAGGAGGGGGCGTGATGGCCTCCATCCGCACCGAGGCGGCGCTGCTGCGCGCCGCGGGCGAGCCGCTCGCGGTAGGGGCGCTGGTCGTCGACGAGCCGGAGCCGCACGAGGTCCTCGTGTCGGTCTCGCACGTCGGCCTGTGCCACAGCGACCTGCACTACGTGCGCGGAACGCTGGAGGTCGAGCTGCCGGCCGTACTCGGCCACGAGGTGGCCGGGGTCGTCGAGCGGACCGGCGCCGACGTCAGCGGGCTCCGGCCCGGCGATCGCGTCGTCGTCAGCCTGGTGCCCTCCTGCGGGCGCTGCGGGTACTGCGAGAGCGGGCGGCCGACAATCTGCTCTCGTTCGGGGGAGGTCCGCAGGCGGCCCCGGCCCGCCTACACCCTGCCCGACGGCACACCGGTGGCGCGCCTCGCCGATGTCGGCGGGTTCTCCCGGCACATCCTCGTGCGCGAGAACGCGGCCGTGCCGCTGCCCGGCGACGTTCCCACCCTGGTCGGGTGTCTCCTCGGATGCTGCGTCGCGACCGGTGTCGGCGCGGTTTTCCACGGAGCGGGCGTCCGGCCGGGCAGCAGTGTTGCGGTCATCGGATGCGGCGGGGTCGGCTCGGCCGTCGTCCAGGGCGCCCGGCTTGCCGGGGCGTCGGAGATCGTCGCGGTCGATTTGTCCGCCGACCGTCTGCGCGCCGCGATGTCCTACGGCGCGACCGCGACAGTCGACGGCGCAGCGCCGGACGTGCGCGCGGCCGTGCACGCCGTCGTGCCCGGCGGCGTGGAGTTCAGCTTCGAGGCAGTGGGCAGCGGGCGGACGGCCGAGCTGGCGGTGGCGATCCTGCGGCCCGGGGGGACCGCCACCGTCGTCGGGATCGCTCCGTCCGGGACGACGGTCGCCGTACCGGCCGACGCGCTGTTCGTCGAGGAGAAGCGCGTCATCGGCTCCTACATGGGATCGAGCCGCATGCACGCCGACGTGCCGGAGTACGCCCGGCTCTACCGGCGCGGCGCGCTGCTTCTCGACGAGATGGTCAGCGAGGTCGTGCCGCTCGCAGAGATCAATGACGGGTTCGACTTCATGAGGCACGGAAAGGCGACGCGTGTCGTCGTCGACATGGGCGCGTAGCGGCGCGACCAGCCGGACACCGGTGGAGGCCGGCCGCAGCGGTGCCATTCCCAACTCCTGAATCTCGTGGCCCAGCAACGCTGGAGGCGTCGCGACGCCGTGGAAGATGTGGACGGAAACATGACGAGCAGTGCCAACGACGACGAGATCGTCGACATCCTCTGCATCGGTGCCGGCTTCGGCGGGCTGTACGTGAGCTACCGGGCAACCCGGGCCGGCTTCACCGTCGCAGGCTTCGAGCGAGCCGAGGCCGTGGGCGGGACCTGGTACTGGAACAGGTATCCCGGCGCCCGCTGCGACATCGAGAGCATCTACTACTCGTACTCCTTCTCCGAGGAGCTACAGCAGGAGTGGGAGTGGAGCGAGCGGTTCGCGACCCAGCCCGAGATCCTGCACTACCTGGACCACGTCGCGGTCCGGTTCGACCTGCGGCGCCACTTCACCTTCGGCACGAGCGTCGTCGCCGCGACCTGGCTCGAGGACGAACGGCTCTGGCAGGTCGAGCTCGACTCGGGTGAGATCCGGCGCGGTCGCCACCTCGTCTCGGCCGTCGGCTGCCTGTCCACCGCGAAGACGCCGGACGTGCCCGGCATCGAGAGGTTCACCGGGACCACGGTCTCCACGAGCAATTGGGACCTCCCGATGCAGGAACTCGCCGGCAAGCGCGTCGCGGTCATCGGGACCGGCTCCTCCGGGGTGCAGTGCATCCCGCTGATCGCCGAGGTCGCCCAGGAGCTCACGGTCTTCCAGCGCACCCCCAACTACGTCATGCCGGCGCGCAACGCCCCCCTCGATCAGGAGTTCGTGGCGCGGATCAAGACCGACTACGCCGCGGTGCGGGAGGAGTGCCGCCGCTCCACCCGCGGCTTCCCCGACAGGCCCACGACGCAGCGCGCGTTCGACGTCGCCGAGGAGGAGCGGCGCCGGCGGTACGAGGCGGCCTACCTCGTCAGCGGCTTCACCTCCGTCGGCGACGAGTTCGTCGACCTGCTCACCGACCTCGACGCCAACGAGACCGCCGCCCGCTTCCTGCGCGACAAGGTCCGCGAGGTCGTGAACGACCCGGGGAAGGCAGCCCTGCTCGAACCGCGGTATCACCCCTTCGGCGCCAAGCGCACCTGCTTCGGCACCGACTACTACGAGACGTTCAACCGGTCGAACGTCGAGCTGGTATCGCTGCGGCACGAGCCGATCGTCGACATGACCGCCCGGAGCATCCGCACGGGCAGCCGCGAGGTCGAGATCGACGTCCTGGTCCTCGCTACCGGTTTCGACGCCGTCACCGGATCGCTGCTCAAGCTCGGCATCACGACCTCCACCGGCAGGTCGCTGGCTACCGAGTGGGCGAGCGGGCCACGGACCTACCTCGGGCTCACGACCGCGGGCTTCCCGAACTTCTACATGATCGGGGGACCGCAGAGCCCGGGCGTGCTGAGCAACTTCGTGGTGTCCATCGAGCAGCACGTCGACTGGGTGACCGAGCTCCTCGTCCACATCCGCGAGCGCGGGGTGGACCGGGTGGACGTCGACCCCGGTGCCCAGGACGACTGGGTCGACCTGGTCGACAAGGTCGTCGGCGAGACGCTCTACGCCACGACCGAGTCGTGGTACCGCGGCGCCAACATCCCGGGCAAGCCCGCGTCCTTCCTCGCCTACGCGGGCGGCGTCGGGAACTACCGGGAGATCTGCGACGAGGTCGCGACGCACGGCTATCGCGGCCTCCGCCTGACACCCGCGGACGAGGACCCGAGCCCCACCGGAACGGCCCCCACCAGGACTAGGACAGGAGCGGCCCGATGAGTGCAGCGACCGATCTCGGTACCCGGCTCGCCGAGCTGGGCATCCGCACCCTCCGCGCCGGGGGCGTCGACCTCGACGGCCTCTGGCGGTGCAAGCAGCTCACCGCCGCGAAGGCGGGTGGGGACACCCTCTCGCAGTGCAACTACGTCTTCGGGATCGACCTGCAGGACCAGGTCTACGACCCGGTGAGCAGCTACACCGGCTGGGAGACCGGGTGGCCGGACATCCGCATGCGCGTCGACCCGGACACCGTGCGCGCGCTGCCGTGGGAGGCCGGCGTGGCGACCGCGATCTGCGACTACGTCGACTGGGACGGCGCGCCGGTGCACTTGTGCCCGCGCGGCATGCTGCGCCGCATCACCGAGGAGACGACCGCGGCCGGCTTCACCCCGGACGTCGCCATGGAGCTGGAGTTCTTCGTCTTCGAGGGCCGGCCTGAGCCGCGCAACAGCCCGATGGCGGTCGCGGCGAGCCCGATGTTCGCGGGCAACCACGGGTACCACCCGCACCGCGGGATGGACCTGATGGAGCGCTGGTCGCGCCAGCTCCAGGAGTACGGCATCCCGGTCGAGGGTGCCCTCACCGAGTGGGGCGCGAGCCAGTTCGAGATCAACATCGACCACGGTGACCCGCTGCGCGTCGCCGACGACATCGTCATGACCAAGCACGCCCTCAAGGCACTGGCGGCCCGCGACGGACTCACCGTCTCGTTCATGGCCCGGCCGTGCGCGACCGGTCCGGGGTCCAGCGGACACGTGCACGTGTCGCTGTGGGGGAAAGACGACGAGCGCAATACCTTCTTCGACGCCGACCGGCCGGACAACGCGTCCGACGACCTGCTCCGCTTCGCGGCCGGGCTGGTGCGGGACCTGCCGGAGACGGCGCTGGTCGCCCTGCCGTTCGTGAACTCCTACCGCCGGGTCGGCGACTACCTGTCGTCCCCGACGCGGATCAACGTCGGCGTCGAGAACCGGACCACCGGGCTGCGGCTGATCACCCACGACGACCGCAGCGCCCGCCTGGAGCTGCGCGTGCCGGGGGCCGACGTCAACCCGTACTTGATCCTCGCGAGCACCCTGGCCTCCGGGCTGGCCGGTATCCGCGACGGGCTCGACCCGGCTCCGGTCCTGCGCGGGGACGGCTACGCCGACACCGCGGCGCCGCCGCTGCCGCGGTCGCTCGAGCAGGCCATCGTCGCGTTCGACGCCTCCAAGCGGGCCCGCCTCGTGCTCGGCGACGAGTTCGTCGCGCACTACCTCCACACCCGCCGGTGGGAACTCGCGAAGTGGCAGGAGGCCGTCACGGACTGGGAGATCGACCGCTACCTGGAGATGACCTGATGACCGATCCGGGGGCGGCTCACGGTGAGGTTGCCGTCGTCCACCGGCGCTACGTCACGCACGCTGACGCGCACTACAGCGGGAACCTGGTCGACGGCGCGTTCGGGCTGACGCTGTTCGGCGACGCCGCGACCCACCTCTCGATCGTCTACGACGCCCACGAGGGCCTGTTCGCCGGTTACTCCTCGGTCGAGTTCCTTGCCCCGGTCCGGGGCGGGGACGTCGTCGAGGTCGAGGCGTGGCTCACCGGGACGGGCGCCCGCAGCCGGAGCGTGGCCTTCGAATTGCGCGTCCTGTGCCGAGCGGACGGGCCAGGCGGGCGCTCGACGGTCCTGGGGGAGCCGCTCCTCGCGACCCGCGCCCGCGGGACGGTCGTCGTCCCGCGCGACCACAGGACGCCCGCATGACCAGCGCCGTCCCCGACCCGGAGCGGTCGTCCTCTCTCCCGGGAATGCTCGCGAGCTCCCTGCGCGAGCATCCCGAACGGGTGTTCCTGCGAACCACCGCCGGCGAACTGACCTACGCCGGGTTCGCGGCGGAGGTCCACCGGGCCTGGCGCCGGCTCGCCGGAGCCGGGGTCGGCCCGGGTGACGCCGTCGGCCTGATGATGGGCACCGGCCCCGACCAGGTCGCCGCCTGGTTCGCGCTGACCTGCAACGGCGTGCTGCACGTCCCGGTCAATCCAGCGCTGATGGGCGACCAGCTCGTACACGTCCTCGACACCGCGCAGGTCTCGACGCTCGTGGCCGACGTGTCCTGCCTCGAGCGGGTGCGTGAGGTCGCGCCGCTCGTCCCCGGCCTGAAGCGGGTGGTCGTCCACGGTGGCGAGCCGCCGGGCGTCCCCGCGCCGTTCGAGGTGTCGCGCTGGGCCGGACCCTGCTCCGGGGAGGGGCCCCCGGCGGCGATCGCTGACGTCGCCGACGACCTCGCCGTCGTCACCCTGCTGTTCACCTCGGGCAGCACCGGTCGCTCGAAGGCATGCGCGCTATCGCACCGCTACATGGCGAGCCAGGGCCGGCTGCACGCGAAGCACCTCGGGATCCGTCCCGACGACGTGCTCTACACGCCGTTCCCGTTGTTCCACATCGACGGGGCCAACCTGACCGTCTCCGCGGCGCTCGCCGCGGGCTGCACCGCGGCGCTGGGCGAGCGGTTCAGCGCGTCGAACTTCTGGACCGAGGTCCGCGAGCTCGGCGCCACGGTCTTCAACTTCATGGGCGCGACCCTCACGATCCTGCTGCGGCGACCGCCGTCGCCCGACGACCGGCGCCACCGCGTCCGGTTCGCCTGGGGCGTCCCGATGCCGGAGTGGTACCGCGAGTGGGAGCCGCGCTTCGGCTTCCCGCTGGTCGAGGTCTACGGGTCGACCGACGCGGGAGTGCCCGTCTACGACCCGCTCGGCGAACCGCACCGCGAGGGGTCCTGCGGGCGAGTGATCGACGAGTACGAGGTGATCACCGTCGACGAGCGCGGGGTCCAGAACGATCCCGGCGAGGTCGGGGAGATCTGGGTGCGGGGCCGCGTGCCCGGCCTGGTCATGAGCGGCTACCACCGCATGCCGAAGGCGACCGCGACGACCCTGCACCCGGACGGGTGGGTGCGAACGGGGGACCTGGGCTCCCTCTCCGCCGACGGCCGGCTCTCCTTCCGGTCGCGGCTGTCGGACACCATCCGCCGCCGCGGGGAGAACATCTCGGCCCACGAGGTCGAGCGCCTGGTCGAGACGCACCCGGACGTCGCCGGGTGCGCCGCGGTCGGCGTCCCCAGCGAGCTCACCGAGGAGGACGTGAAGATCTTCGTGGAGCCGCGGCAGGGGACCGCCCCGACGGCGGCGGCATTGGTCGCGTTCTGCCGCACCGTGATGCCGTCGTACATGGTGCCGCGCTACGTGCAGGTGGTGGACGCCCTGCCGCGCACCCCGACGGAGAAGGTCGATAAGCCCGCGCTGCGCGGGACCGGCGATCCCGCGCGGACCCAGGACGCCGAGGCCGACCGGCCGGCGCGAACGGTTGGAGCACCGCGATGACGCCCCTCCCCACGCCCACCCTCGACGCCCCGCGCACCCTGATCGCGGGGGAGTGGCGGCCTGCGCCGGTGATTCCCGGGCGGTGGAACACCGACCCGAACACCGGCGAGCCCGTGCACCTGATGGCGACGACCACACCGGCGGACGTGGAGCGCGCCCTCGCCGCTGCTGAGGCGCTGCACCGCGACGGGACGTGGCAGGACGTGCCCGCGCCGGAGCGGGCGGCGCTGCTGAACCGGGTCGCCGACGCGCTCGCCGACCGGGTCGAGGAGATCGCGGTCACCGATGCCCTCGCCAGCGGTGTGCCGATCGCGACGACCCGGGTCGTCGCGGGGTTCGTCCCGGCGCGGTTCAGGGCCGCGGCGCAGGACTGCCTCGCGCACCCACGGACCCGGTCGCTTTCCGCCGGCGGGCGCGACGTGCGGCTGCTCCGGTTGCCCTGGGGGCCCGCGGCGGTGCTCACCCCGTGGAACGCGCCGTCGTTCATCGCCGCGAGCAAGGTCGCGAGCGCGCTCGCGGCGGGCTGCCCCGTGCTGTTCAAGCCGTCGGAGTACGCCGCCGCCACGGCCCGGCCGCTAGCCGAAGCGATCTCCATGGCGATCGACGGCGCAGGCGTCCCGGCCGCCGCATTCCAGGTCCTGCACGGGGCAGGCGACGTCGGAGCAGCGCTCACCGGGGACCCGCGGGTGAAGATCGTGTGCTTCACCGGGGGGCAGGCCGCCGGCCGCAGCATCGCCCGCGCGGCCGCCGAGCACTTCACGCTGCTGCAGCTCGAACTGGGCGGCAACAACCCCGTGCTCGTGCTGCGCGACGCCGACGTACCCGCGACTGCGGCGTCGCTGGCGAAGGGGATGACCCTGCTCAACGGGCAGTGGTGTGAGGGCCCGGGCAAGGTGCTCGTCCACCGCGAGGTCGCCGCCGACCTCGTCGACGCGCTGGGCGCCCAGCTGGCGCTGGTCCGGATCGGGCACTCGCTCGAGGTCGCGACCACGCTCGGTCCGTTGGCGCACGGTGCACACCGCGACCTGGTGCGCGACCGCATCGAGGCGCTCCGCGACCGCGGCGCCGAGATCGTGCGGCCCGTCGCCGCCCCGGACGGGGACGGCTGTTTCCTGGCCCCTGCGCTCGCCGTGGGCGGCAATCCGGGGGACGCCACCGACGAGCTCTTCGGGCCCGCAGTGTCCGTGCACGCCGTGGACTCCGACGAGGACGCGCTGCGGCTCGCGAACGCGCACCCGTCGGGACTTGACGCCTACGTCTACGGCACGGACCTCGACCACGCCCTGCGGATCGGCGAGCGCGTCACCTGCGGCGAGGTCCGGATCAACGGGGCGCACCTCGCCGACCTCGGCGACGGCTCCGCGCAGGGGTTCTGGGGCGGATCGGGCATCGGCGGGCACGGCCCCGCGGAATCCGTCCGCGTGTTCAGCGGCGACCGAGTGGTGGGAGTGGACAGCGATGACCTCGTCATCTGAGAGCCGGGTGCCAGCCGAGGGCGGGTCACCCGAGACGGTCGGCATCCTGGGCGGCGGGCTGATGGGGTCGGGGATCGCCGAGGTCTGCGCCCGCCACGGCCTCGACGTGGTGCTCGTCGAGCAGGACACGGCCGGGGTGGACCGGGCCCGCGCGGCGGTGTCCCGCTCGCTCGACCGGGCCGTGCGGGGCGGCGCCCTCGACCGGCCCGGCGCGGAGCGCCTGCTCGGGGCGATCAGGTTCAGCGACCGGCTGGAGAGCCTGGCCAACCGCACGCTCGTCGTCGAGGCGGTCGCCGAGAACGAGGCGCTCAAGATCGACGTCTTCGCCCGGCTCGATGCCGTCGTGGAGGACCCGGACGCGCTGCTCGTGTCGAACACCTCGGCGATCCCGATCATCAAGCTCGCCATGGCCACCTCGCGCCAGCAGAACGTGGTCGGCGTGCACTTCTTCAACCCCGTCCCGGTGATGGCCCTCGTGGAGATCGTCCCCACGCTGGTCTCCGGCCCGGAGGCCGAGCGGCGCGCAGTCGCGTTCGCCGCGGACCTGCTCGGCAAGACGACGATCCGCTCCCCGGACCGCGCCGGCTTCGTGGTGAACGCGCTGCTCGTGCCCTACCTGCTCTCGGCCGTGCGGATGCTCGAGTCGGGCTTCGCCTCGGCCGCGGACATCGACACCGGGATGGTGCTCGGCTGCGGCCACCCGATGGGCCCGCTGCGGCTGATCGACCTCATCGGCCTCGACACCACCGCCGCCGTGGCCGAGTCGATGTACGCGGAGTTCAAGGAACCGCTCTACGCGCCCTCGCCGATGCTCGCGCAGATGGTCGCGGCCGGCCGGCTGGGCCGCAAGAGCGGGCGGGGCTTCTTCACCTACGCCTGATGTCCCTACATCTTCTCAGGAGTGGCCATGGCATCAACCACCGACACCTTCCGCGCCGCCCGGGACCTGCTGCTCGAGCACCGCACCGACTACGACAAGGCCCGCATCGCGTTCGCCTGGCCCCGTCCGGAGCAGTTCAACTTCGCGCTCGACTGGTTCGACGCGGTGCTGGCCGCGGAGACGCCCGACCTGCCCGCGCTGCGCCTGGTCGGCCCCGGCGGGACCACCGAGAGCCACACCTTTGCCGAGCTGGCGGCACGGTCCGACCAGGTCGCACGATGGCTGCGCCAGGCCGGCGTCAAGCGGGGCACCCGCGTGCTCGTCCTGCTCGGTAACCAGGTGGAGCTGTGGGAGACCCTCCTCGCCGCGATGAAGCTGGGGGCCGTCATGATCCCAGCGACGACGTTGCTGGCCGAGGCGGACCTGCGCGACCGGGTCGACCGTGGGCGAGTGGGCGTCGTCGTCGCGCGCTCGGAGCTCGCTGGGCGGTTCGCGGCTGTCCCGGGCTCGTACGTTCGCGTCGCGGTGGGCGAGCTCGTCCCCGGCTGGCTGTCCTACGCCGAGAGCCGGACCGTCGGCGAACCGTTCGTGCCGGACTGCCCGACGAACGCCGACGACCCTCTGCTCCTCTACTTCACCTCGGGCACGACCGCGTTGCCGAAACTGGTCGAGCACACGCATGCGAGCTACCCGATCGGGCACCTGTCCACGATGTACTGGATCGGGCTCCAGCCCGGCGACGTCCACCTCAACATCTCCAGCCCCGGTTGGGCGAAGCACGCGTGGTCGTGCGTGTTCGCTCCGTGGATCGCGGGCGCGACGATCTGCGTCTTCGCCTACGAGCGGTTCGAGGCGGCAGCGTTGCTGCAGGTCCTGGAGGCGGAGCGGGTGACGACGTTCTGTGCACCGCCCACCGTGTGGCGGATGCTTGTCCAGCAGGACCTCGCGACGTGGCGCGATCGGCTCTCGCTCCGTGAGCTCGTCGGCGCGGGTGAGCCGCTCAACCCGGAGGTCATCGAGGTCGTACGGAGGGCTTGGGACCTGACGATCCGCGACGGGTTCGGGCAGACCGAGACGTCGTTGCAGATCGGCAACCCGCCGGGGCAGCCGATCATCGCCGGGTCCATGGGCCGGCCGATGCCCGGGTTCGAGATCGATCTCGTCGACCCGGTGTCGGGCGAGCCTGGTGATGAGGGCGAGATCTGCGTTGTGCTCCGGCCGGAGCGGCCGGTCGGCGTCATGACCGGCTACCACGGCGACGCCGAGCGCAACGCCGAGGTCTTCGAGGGCGGCCGCCGCTATCACACCGGCGACGTTGCGGCCCGGGACGCCGATGGCTACATCACCTACGTCGGACGCGCCGACGACGTGTTCAAGGCCAGCGACTACCGCATCAGCCCGTTCGAGCTGGAGAGCGTGCTGATCGAGCACTCGGCGGTCGCGGAGGCCGCTGTCGTCCCAGCGCCGGACGAGCTGCGCCTCGCGGTGCCGAAAGCCTACGTGACGCTTGTCCCCGGGCACCGGCCGAGCCGGGAGCTCGCCGCGGACATCCTGGCACACAGCAGGGTCCACCTCGCCGGGTACAAGCGCGTGCGGCGGCTGGAGTTCGCCGATCTGCCCAAGACCATCAGCGGCAAGATCCGGCGCGTGGACCTGCGGGCGAACGAACGGGACAGCCCGGGCCGGCGCCCGGGGGAGTACCGCGAGGAGGACTTCTCCTGATGCGGCCGCGGGAGTCCGTGGGAACCGCCGGACGAGGAGCGACGAGGGAGACACGATGGCCCTGACCGAGAGCGACCGCGCCGAGCTGCTGGCGGAGCCCGTGTCGGCGGTGCTGTCCGTCGATGCAGGGGAGTGCAGGGGACCGCTGTCGGTGCCCCTCTGGTTCGTGCACGACACCGCGAGCGGCGACCTGCTGATGACCACGGAGGAGGCGTCCAGGAAGGTCAGGCTGCTGCGTGCGGCGGGCAGTGCGACGTTCCTGGTGCAGCGGTCCGCGCCAACCATGCGCTATGCCGCAGCCGAGGGTGCCGTGTCGTTCTCCCCGACCGACCGGGACCTCCTCTACCGCATCGTCGACCGCTACCTCCCGGCTGAGCACCGCGACCACTACGTGGCGCGCAGTGCGGTCGACTCCTTCGTCACCGTGCGCCTGTCCCCCCGCCGCTGGATCGGCGGCGACCTGGGTCCGGCGGCGTCCCTCCCGCCCGTCGAGGGCTGATCCGTCCGGGCGCCACGGGCGGGACGAGGCGCCGGCGCGCGGCTGCGGGCGATTCGCTCGAGGTGCTCGGGGAGCCGGAAGAATGCGCCGTCCGACACCGCGACGACGTCGTAGGTGAGGGTCGGACCCGGGAGGGGCCAATGTCCGTGATCGGGATGCGTGCCTCGGAGGTTGGTACGATCTCGTCGACGACAGACGCGGCTCCGCCGCGAACCTGCTGGCGTCACCCACGGGCCGGCGGACCGGTCGTCATCGGTCCTCCCACGGCATTCCCGCGGTTCGACTCGGTGACCTGTTCAACGACCAGGAGTCGTGCAGGTGGGCGGAGCTTCTGTCGACCTGTTGGCGTCACCGGGAGCTCTCGGCCGGTTCGGTGTGTCGACGGAGGAGCAGGACGCCGACGACCGGGCAGCCGAGGAACACGACCGCGACGGACGAGGAATAGGCCGTGTGAGGCCCCACCGCATCTGCGCGAACCTGCCCGCGACCGCTGGGAGGCTCACCGCCAGGTAAGCCAGGATGAAGTAGCAGGTGACGGCGCGTGTGCGCTCGGAGGGAGCCGCGTCCTCACTGACCGTGCGCAGCGTGGCGAGGAACGACAGGCCGAAGCCCGTGCCGACGATCGCGGCCGCGGTGAAGGACATCACCGTCTGCACGGGCGAACACCGGCGATGCCCAGCGCGGCCCCCCGCGAGGAGTGCCGCGCACCCGATGGACGCCGCGCGCCGGGCCGGCCGCGGGGCAGCACCTGCACCAGACCTGCGGGCACCTGTACGACGACGATGATCAGCGACGAGCGCGTGATCGTCCGTGCCGGTCAGGCGCGCGGTGAGCTGGACCCCGAGTGCGAGGTAGCCGCCCACCACGGCCCAGCTGACCGCCACCTGCACACCCACGCTGCGCAGGGCCGCGCCTGCCGAGGGGGAGCGTCGGGCGTGAGCCGGTGCCGTCGATGCGCCGCCGTCGGTGCCGCCTGGTCCTGCATCGCGCTCGCCGGGGCGGTCAGCGGTGCGGCGGTCACGAGGATGCCGGCGACCCCGACGACGAGATGGGGGTCACGAGCGGGGCCGGCGCCCACTGGGCGAGAGCACCCGACACCGCTGCGCCGGGTCCGATCGCCGTGCGGTGTCGGTGCGCGTGGGCAGGGCGGTCAGCGCGGCTGTCGCCGTGGCACTGACCAGCCCGGCCGCGATCCCCTGGAGGACTCGGGCGGCATCGAGCTGCCACAGCGCGTGTGCCGTGGCCGCGATCGCCGCGGCCGCGACGACGATCCCGACGGCCGTGACCAGCAACCCCCCGGCGAGGCCGGCATCGCATCCACCGTCCGGCGAGATGTACCCCGATGGCTCCGGCCGCGTCGCTTGCGTACGCGACGGTCGCCGCCACCGGACTGATCTGCCACTGCTGCCCGTAGATCCCGTGGCGGGGGGACGGAACGCTGCTGGCGCCGATGACGACCACCGGTCGTGCATCCAGACTCCTCCTCTCCGAGCGCCCGGCTTTCGGGAGAGATCGCTGCGGTGACGTCGGATCCGCCGCCGCCGCCGCGCTCGCGGCGTGAGAGCCTCGTGATCCGGGCTGACCAGCCGGCCCCTCCCAAGGGCCCATTCTACGGCCGCGATGGGCCATATAATGTCACCTGTGGGGTGGTGGGCTCACCCCTTGTGTAGGTTGGTCGGCCTGGCCGCGGGTGCGGCGGGATGCAGTCGACGTGAGGAGTGCGGTGGCCAAGCAGGCGACTGGGCAGCCACTACGGTCCGCCGAGCGGATGCTCGACGTGCTGGAGTGCTTCTCGATTTTGGAGCCGTCGCTGTCGGTCGCGGAGATCAGCGCCAAGCTGGACCTCGCGGCCAGCACGGTCCGCAGGCTTCTCCACGCTCTCGAGCAGCACGGCTTCGTCCGGTCCGACCAGCAGACGGGCCGGTTCGCGCCGCATTACCAGATCGTCCGGCTGGCTGCCGTCGCGGTCGTCGGCAACGACCTCATCTCCGCTGCCTCCGCGCCGATGGATGAGCTGCGGGATCGCCTCGACGAGGCTGTCCAGCTCAGCGTCCGGTCCGGACCGGACATCGTGTTCATCGATCGCCGCGAGAGCCGCAAGGTGATCAAGATTTTCAGCGAGATCGGCAGCAGGCATCCGGCGTGGGACGGACGCGCGTCGGGGAAGGTCATGCTCGCCTGGCAGCCGAAGGACGAGGTCGACGAGATGCTGCCGCCCGCCGGGGAATGGCCGGTCTCCGCCGGCCCGAACGCGGCGGCGGCCCGCGAGGACTTTCTCGCCGATCTGGCGGAGGTCCGGGCACGGGGCTTCGCGGTGAACGACGAGGAGACGGCCCGGGACGTCTGGGCCGTCGGCGCGCCCGTCCGCGATCACACCGGAGGCGTCGTCGCTGTGGTCACCGTTCCGGTGCTGAAGGTGCGGGCGGTGGAGCGGGACCGGATCGACGAGCTGTGCCGGGCCGCTCTCGACGCGGCCCGCCGGATCTCGGCCTCCCTCGGTCACTACGAGGCGTGATCCGCTCGGGGTGGCGGGGGATGCGGTGCCTCCGGGTGGCACCGCGTCCCGCCTCAGGTGGCCCAGACCGCGTCCGACGGGCTGACTCGCGCCCCGTCGTAGGGCAAGCCGGGGTGTCGGTCGCGGGCCAGGAGCAGTGGACCGTCGAGGTGCACGAACTCGGCCAGCTGTGCCGGGACGAGTCCGGGCGCCATCGACAGCGAGGTGGCGACCATGCACCCGAGCATGGTGCGCATCCCGGCGTCACGCGCGGCGGCCAGCGTGGCCATGGCCCCGATGATCCCGCCGGTCTTGTCCAGCTTGACGGTCACGGCCGCGTAGCGTCCGGCGAGGCCGGCGACGGACGCGGCGTCCTGGCAGGACTCGTCCGCGGACAGCAGCAGGGGACCGTCGTAGCCGGTCAAGGCGTCGTCTGAGTCCGCGGGGAGGGGTTGTTCGAGCAGTTCGACGCCGAGCCCGGCGAGCACCGGGGCGAACGAGGACAGCTGCTCCGGCGACCAGGACTCGTTCGCGTCCGCGATGAGGCGGGCGTGCGGCGCCGCCGCCCGGACGGCGCGGACCCGCTCGGGGTCCCCGTCGCCTCCGAGCTTGAGTTTGAGCAGCGATATCGCGCGTCCCGCCGCGGAGGCCGCGACCGCGGCCATCCGCTCGGGGGTGTCGAGGCTGATCGTGAACGCGGTGACGAGCGGGCGGAGCGGGGTGTGCGCGGGAAGCAGCCGGCTCGCGCGCCGGCGGCCCGACCGCGCCCCGAGGTCCCACAACGCGCACTCGACGGCGTTGCGGGCCGGCCCCGCAGGCAGGAGGTCCTGGACGTCGTCCACGTCGGCGCCGCCCTCCAGGGCCGGACGGACCGACTCGATCTCGGCGATCACTCCGTCCACGCTCTGCCCGTATCTCGGGTAGGGGACGCACTCGCCGTGGCCGCGGACGCCGTGGTCGCCGACGACCACCCTGACGACGTCGGCGGTCGTCTTCTCTCCCCGGCTGATGCGGAAAACCCCCGGATCGGGAAGCGTTCGTGGAGAACCTCGACGTGTTGACCCATGACGGTCCCTCCCCGTCAGTTCGCGGCCACGGGCTCGGTGTCCCGCGCGCGCAACCGGGCCCGCCCCATGACAGCGGCCGCGGCCGAGATCACGGCGACGACTCCGATGTAGACGCTGAACGTCAGGCTGCTCCCCGTCGAGGCGTTGAGCCAGATCCCGATCGTGGGCCCGGCAGCTCCGAACGCGATGGTGCAGACGTTGTAGGCCAGCGCACCCGCGGTGACCCGGACCGCGGCCGGGAACATGTGCGACATCGCCATCGCGCCGGCGACGGCGACGATGCCCTTGCCCGCGGACAGCAGGGCGCCGCCGAGCAGCGCCCCGCCCACTCCCTGGGTGGCGACGGCGAACGAGGGGACCGCGACGACGGCGATGAACACCCCGCCGAGCACGAAGGTGCGCTGCAGCCCGTAGCGTGCCATGAAGCGACCGGTGAGCAGCGTCGCGGCGATCATGACGACATTGATGGCGAGCGAGACGTAGTACGACTGACCGCTGCTCAGCCCGCCCTCGCGCTGCATGAAGGTGATGAAGTACGAGGACAGCACCGGGGTGATCAGCGCATAGGCGGAGACGACGAGGAAGAACAGCACCATGGTGGGCACCTGCGTGCGGAGCGTCTCGCGGATCGGGGTGGCGGCCCTGCGCTCCCGGCCCTGCAGCTCCTGCCGCTCCTGCGCGGCCTTCTCGAACGTGGGCGTCTCGGCGACCTTGCTTCTCAGATAGACGCCCGCCAGCCCCAGCGGCGCCGCGGCCAGGAACAGTAGGCGCCAGCCCCACGCCTCGAAGGCCTCCTCGCCGAGCACGGTCGACAGCAGCCCGGCCGCGAGGACCGCCGCCGAGATGCCGACGAAGGTGGTGGTGACGAGGTAGCTGATCCGTACGGCGCGGTCCCTCGGAGCGCTGTGCTCGTAGACGAAGCTGATGGCCGAGCTGTACTCGCCACCGGTCCCCAGCCCCTGCAGGAGCCGGCAGAGCGTGAGCAGGACCGGGGCCCCCACCCCGATCGCCGCGTATCCGGGCAGCACTCCGATCAGCGCGGTCCCCGCACACATCAGGATGATCGTGAACGACAGTGCGCGGCGGCGGCCGAGGGTGTCGCCCAGCCAGCCGGCGAACAGCCCGCCGAGGGGCCGGCTCACGTAGGTGAGCGCGAAGATCGCGTACGCGCCGATCAGCCCGACGGTCGGGTCCGACGTGGGGAAGAAGTGGGTCGCCATCACCGACGCGACCACGCCGTAGACGGCGAAGTCGTACCACTCCGCGAAGTTGCCGATCGCCGCCGAGACCACGATGCGTCGCGTCGACCGGCCGGTGCCGCTCGGGGGTTCTGCGGGGGCTGGCGGGATCGGGTCGGACGGTCGGGTCCGGGCTGGGTCGTCGCTGACACTCATGGCGCTCTCCTCGCTGCTCTGCGCGGGCGGTCCGACACCAGGGCGAACCATATAATGGTTCCGTCTCGACTTTGTCGGCCACGGTATGGATCGGAAGAGTGCGGGCGGGCGCGTCGATTGTCAAGGCTGGCGGCGAGCGGCATCACCCTTGACGGTCCCGGACGCGACCCATAATGTGGCATCAGCGACCAAATAATGGCTTGGAGGTCATCGGTGACCCGCTCCCACTCCCATCCGCCGGGCCCTGCGTCCCGGCGTGCCTCGAAGCGCGTCACGCTGTCCGAGGCGGCAGCCCTCGTCACCCCCGGATCGTTCGTGGCGGTCGGCGGCCTGTGGTTCCAGAACAACCCCTCGGCGCTCGTGCGCGAGGTCGTACGCCAGGGCCCGAGCGGACTGACGGTCGTCGCCGCCCCGCCGTCCAGCTACGCCGTCGACCTGCTCATCGGCTCCGGCCTCGTCCGTACGGCCTACGTCGCGCACGTGTCGTTCGACCACCTCGGTCTCGCCCCCAACCACCGGCGGGCGGGTGAGACGGGCACGGTCGACCTCGTCGACTGCGACGAGGCCACCGTGCTCGGCGGCCTGATGGCGACGCTGGAGGCGCTGCCGCACCATCCGGTGACGTCGATCGCCGGAACCGACCTGACCAGGACGTCGCCGCTGGCCGCGCCGCGTGAGGTCGCCGGGCGGGGTCCGGTGCCGGCACCCGCTGCGATGCGCCCCGACGTCTGCCTGCTGCACGTGCAGGAGGCCGACGAGTACGGCAACGTCCGCAACCTCGGCACCCCGTTCTGCGATCCGCTGCTCGCCAAGGCGTCGCGCACCGTCGTGGTGACCGTCGACCGGATCGTCACCAACGAGGAGATCCGGTCCGCACCCCACCGCACCGTCCTGCCGGGCTACCTGGTCGATGCGGTCGTCGAGGCGCCCTACGGCGCCCATCCCTGCGCGAGCCAGGGCTACTACGTCCACGACGAGGAGCAGCTCCGCGCGTACCTCCACGCCGGGCGGACCTCGCAGACGTGGCGGTCGGAGTACCTCGAGCCCCGGGTCCTCGGCGTCGCCGAGGGCCCCGACTATCTCGCCACCGTCGGTGGCGCCGAACGGATCGACCGTCTCGAGGAGAGCGTGCGATGACGACCGCCGACTCGCAGACCGGCCCGGCGGAGGCCGGGATCGGCTACAGCCCCGACGAGCTGATGACCGTCGTGATGGCACGCGAGATCCGGAACGACGATCTCGCGGTCACCGGGGCGAGCTCGCTGGTCCCCGTCGCGGCCTGCCTGCTGGCGCAGCAGTTGCACGCGCCCGACATGACGCTGATCCTGCCGTCGGGGGTCGTCAACCCGCGGCCCGGGAGGCTCTACCGGTCCGCCTCCGACGGGCGCTGGGTGACCGGTGCCGAGGCGGTCGGCACGGGATATGACCTGTTCGAGATGTCGGAGAACGGCCGGCTCTCCGTGATGTTCTACGGCGGCGTCCAGCTCGACCGGCACGGCAACGTCAACCTGCACGGGACGGGGTACCGCGACGGGCGTCCGAGCTTCCGCGGCCCGGGACTGGCCAACACCTCGTTCGCCGTGGTGTCCGGGCGGATCATCCTGTTCTCGGCGAGCCACACCCGCCGCACGTTCGTCGAGCGGGTCGACTTCCTGACCGCGGCCGGCCACCTCGACGGCGGGGACTCCCGCGCCCGGGCCGGGATCACCACCGACGGACCCGTCTGCTGCATCACGCCGCTTGTGACCTTCGGCGTCGACCACGGCGAGATGACCGTGCGCAGCATCCACCCCGGGGCCGACGCGCAGGCGGTCGTTGACCGGACCGGTTTCGCGCTGCCCACGGCACCGCCCTGGCCCGTCACCGCCGCGCCGATGGCCGCCGAGCTCGACGTCCTGCGCCGGGTCGTCGACCCGACCGGCGAACTCGCCCGCTGATCCAGGAGGAACCAGTGTTCGACAACACCGCACTCAAGGGCCTGCGGGTGATCGACTTCTCGCGCGTGGTCGCGGGTCCTTACTCGACGATGCTGCTCGGCGACATGGGCGCCGAGGTGATCAAGATCGAGCGTCCGGGCGTCGGCGACGACAGCCGTAGCTGGGGGCCCCCGTTCCTCGGTGAGGTGAGCACGTACTTCCTCGGGCTCAACCGGAACAAGCGCAGCGTCGCCATCGACCTCGCGGGCGAGGAGGGTGCCGAGGTGGCGCGCGCCCTGGTCCGTGGCGCCGACGTGGTGGTCGAGAGCTTCCGGCCCGGGGTGATGGACCGCCTCGGCCTCGGCTACGACCGGCTCCGGGAGCTCAACCCGGGCCTGATCTACTGCGCGATCTCCGCGTTCGGCCAGGACGGGCCGTACCGGGAGCGGCCCGGCTACGACCTGATGATCTCCGCCTTGGGCGGGATGATGAGCATCACCGGCACGCCCGGCGGCGAGCCCGTCAAGATCGGCGTGGCGATGATCGATGTCGCGACGGGGCTGCACGCCGCGCTCGGTGTGGTCTCCGCGCTGCACCACCGGACGGTGACCGGGCAGGGCCAGCGGGTGGACGTCTCGCTGCTGAGCACGGAGCTCGCCGTGCTAGTCAACGCCGCCAGCCAGTACCTCATCGGCGGGAGCGTCGCGGAGCCGCAAGGGTCCGCCCACGCCAATGTCGTCCCGTATCAGGCGTTCCCCACCAGCGACGGGCATGTCCTGCTCGGCTCGCCCAACGACAAGCTCTTCCGGGTCCTGGCCGACGCGCTGGGGCGGCCCGAGTGGAAGACCGACCCCCGGTTCACGACCAACGACGCCCGGATCACCCACCGCGACGTCCTGATCCCGTTGATCGGCGAGATCACCCGTGCCGAGTCCGCGGCGCACTGGGTGGACGTCCTGTCCCGCGCGGGTGCGCCGGTGGCGCCGATCAACCGCATGGACGCGGTCTTCAAGGATCCCCAGGTCCAGCACCTGAATCAGGTCGCCGAGGTCGAGCACCCGATGTTCGGGACGTTGCCGGTCGTGACCTCGGCGCTGCGGCTCTCCGAGACCCCGCCGGTCGTGGGGGAGGCGGCACCACGGCTCGGGCAGCACACGCGCGAGGTGCTGGAGCGCTGCGCCGGCCTGGCGCCGCGGGACATCGACCGCCTGGTCGAGGCCGGTGTCGTCGAGCACCGCCCGCCGACCGACGATTCGTCCGCGCCCCAGCCGGTGGTGTCGGACGAGCGGCTGCCGTCGCCGTGGCCGATCCGGGCTGCCAACTCCGGTGCGCTGTGAGCGGCACGGATGAGGTTGGCGGTCCACTGGCCGGGGTCACCGTGGTCGACATGTCGACCTCCTACGCGGGGCCCACCGCGGCGATGTACCTCGCGGACCTCGGGGCCCGCGTGATCAAGGTTGAGCGCCCCGGCCACGGTGACGATGCCCGGAGCTGGGGGCCGCCGTTCGTGGACGGCGTCTCGGCGTGGTTCGCCTCGGCGAACCGCAACAAGGACAGCATCGTCGTGGACCTGCGGGCCGCGCATGGCCGGGCCGAGCTGGACGGGCTGCTGGAGGCCGCGGACGTGCTCGTGGAGAACCTCAACCCGACGAAGCTCGCCGGGCTGGGACTCGACCCGGACACCCTGCGGCGCCGCTTCCCGAAGCTGGTCTACTGCGCGGTCTCCGGGTTCGGCCTCACCGGGCCCGACGCCGGTCTCGCCGGCTACGACCTGATCGCGCAGGCCCGCTCTGGCCTGATGTCGGTGACGGGTCCCGCCGGTGGTCCGCCGCAGCGGGTGTCCACGGCGCTGTCCGACGTCGTCGCCGGCATGTGCGCGGCGCTGGCGGTCTCCGCGGCCCTGGTCCGCCAGCGCACGACCGGGCAGGGCGAGTTGGTCG
The DNA here is from genome assembly GCF_042653605.1 of Pseudonocardia sp. GCM10023141. NCBI lineage: Bacteria > Bacillati > Actinomycetota > Actinomycetes > Pseudonocardiales > Pseudonocardiaceae > Pseudonocardia > Pseudonocardia sp. GCM10023141. The sequence goes on along the minus strand of NZ_JBHSIR010000027.1, from coordinate 163,421 downwards.
ACGTCTCGCTCCTCGACGTCGGCCTCGCCCTCATGGCGCCCCGCCTGGCCGCCTACCTCGCCGGCGGCCCCGAACCCGCACCCAGCGGCGGGACGGACTCGGTGCTCGCGACGTACCAGACGTTCCCCACCGCGGACCGGGACATCGCCGTGGCGATCGGGAACGACGCCATGTGGCGGCGGTTCTGCTCCGTGGTCGAGCTCGGCGCACTCGCCGACGACCCCGGTCTGGCCACCAACGCCGACCGCCAGGCCCGCCGGCCGGAGCTCATCGCGGCGATCAGCGTCCGGCTGGCCCGCCGGCCCGCCACGGAGTGGACCGCCGCGCTGCAGGCGGCCGCGATCCCGTGCTCGCTCGTGCAGAGTCTGTCGGAAGTGGTCCAGGACCCGCATGTGCGGGCCCGGGGCGCCCTGATGCCGGTGCCCGGCTCCAGCGGGCGGCTGCACACCGTGCAACCGCCGTTCCGGCTCGGGTCGCAGTCGCAGCCGCGCAACGAGCGCTTCCCCGACATGGACTCGCTGCGCGCCGACACCGAGGCGGTGCGATCGTGAGCGGCGCGCAGACCCGGCTCCGGCCCGCCCCCGGCCTCGTCGCCGTCGAGCGCCGGGACCCGGTGGCGGTGCTGACGCTCGACCGGGCGCAGGTCCACAACGCTCTCAACCGGCAGCTGCTCGACGAGCTCGACACCGCCGTCGCCGCGGCGGCCGCAGACCCCGCCATCCGCTGTGTCGTGATCACCGGCGCGGGGGAGAAGGCGTTCAGTGCGGGAGCGGACCTCGACGAGCTGCAGGACCTCACGGTCGCGCAGGCTACCGAGGTGCTGGCCCGTGGCCAGGCCGTCCTGCGACGGATCGCGGGCGCGCCGGTACCGGTGATCGCGGCGGTGAACGGGCACGCCCTCGGCGGGGGTTTCGAGCTCGTCCTGAGCTGCACGTTTCCCGTGCTGTCGGCGCGGGCGACGTTGGCGCTGCCGGAGACGGGCCTGGGACTCATGCCGGGCTACGGCGGTACGCAGCGGCTGCCGCGGCTCGTCGGTCGCTCGGCGGCCGCGCACCTGATGCTGACCGGGGCCCGCATGGACGCCGAGCGTGCCCACCAGCTCGGCCTCACGCCCCTGCCGCCGGTACCGGGCACCACCGCGGACCTCGTCGCCGCCGCGGTCGACGTCGCCGACACGATCGCCGCCCGCGGTCCCCTCGCCGTGCGTGCCGTCCTCACCGCGCTCGCCACGGACGGCCCGCTCGAGGCCGGCCTGAGCCTGGAGACGGCGCTGGCCGGGGCGCTGACGGGCGGGACTGAGGCGGCCGAGGGAATCGCCGCCTTCCGCGACCGCCGGGCGCCCCTGTTCGCCGACCCCACCGACGCGACCGGCGTCACCCACCCCCACCGAGCACCAGCAGAGGAGCCGCGATGAGCACGGCCACCAGGACATCTCCCGCCGACGGCGGCACCGTCGCGCCCGCGACGGTCGAGCGGGTCGCGGTCGTCGGCGCCGGCACGATGGGATCGGGCATCGCCGTCGTCGCCGCGCGGGCCGGCTGGCCGACCACGATCTTCGACGTGGACGCCGGCCGCGCCGCGGCCGGGATCGCCGCGGCCCGCCGCTTCCTCACCAAGAGCGGCGAGCTCGGCAAGCTCAGCGCCGCGCAGGTCGAGAACGCCGTCGAGAACCTCACCGACACCGCCGACCTCGCCGACCTCGCCGGGGCCGACGTCGTCGTCGAGGCCGTGTTCGAGGACCTCGCGGTCAAGCACGAGCTGCTCGGCCGCCTCGACGACGTCGTCGCCCCCACCGCCCTGATCCACACCAACACGTCCACGCTCTCGGTCACGGCGATCGCGTCCGGTTCGCGGCACCCCGAGCGCGTGGTCGGCACCCACTACTGCAACCCCGCCCCGATGATGGACCTGGTCGAGGTCGCAGTGGGCCCGCGGACCTCCGAGGACGCGCTGCGGCGCACCCGCGGGTTCCTCGCGCTCGCCGGCAAGACGACGGTCCTGACCAAGGACCGCCCCGGCTTCATCGTGAACCGCTTCCTCATCCCGTGGGAGAACAACTGCATCCGGGCCCTGGAGTCCGGCACCGGGACTGTGCAGTCGATCGACGCCGCCGTCACCGGGGCGCTCGGGCACCCGATGGGCCCGTTCCGGCTGTTGGACATCGTCGGGCTGGACATCCACCACCAGGTCGCGTGCCGGCTCTACGAGCAGCTGCGCGACCCGCGGTTCGCCCCACCCCCGCTGGTCGAGCGGATGATCGCCGCCGGGGACCTGGGGCGCAAGACCGGGCGCGGCTTCTACGACTACGGCGACACCGCGCTGTTCGGCTCATGACCCACCCACACCCCGCAGGGACGGACATGCACACCCACGTCAGAGACTTCCGATCCGTCGCCGTGCTCGGCCTCGGCCTGATGGGCCGCGGGATCGCCCAGGTGATCACCCAGGCCGGGATCCCGGTCGTCGTGCTGGAGACCGGTGAGCACCGGCTCGCGGCCGGCGTCGAGGCGATCGCCGCCTTCCTCGCCGAGGGGGTGCGCCGCGGCAAGGTCACCCCCGAGCAGCGCGAGGCGACCCTCGGCCGGTTCACCGGCACCACCGACGTCGCGGACCTCGCGACCGCCGACCTGGTGATCGAAGCCGTCGTCGAGCGGGCGGAGGTGAAGCGGGAGCTGCTCGCGGCGGTCGGCGGTGTCGTGGCCGCGGACGCGGTCGTCGCCACGAACACCTCGGCGCTGTCGGTGACGGACCTGGCCGCCGCCGTGCCGTCGCCGCAACGGGTGGCCGGGTTGCACTTCTTCAACCCCGCCCCGCTCATGCCCGTGGTCGAGGTCGTCGCCGCACTGCAGACCGACCCGGCCGTCACCGCGGCGCTCACGGCGTTCGTCGAGCGCATCGGCAAGGTCGCGGTGCCGGTCAGGGACCGGCCCGGGTTCCTGGTCAACAAGCTGCTGATGCCCTACCTCAACGACGTCGTCGACGAGCTCGACGCCGGCCTCGCGTCGGCCGAGGACATCGACATCGCCCTGCGCCTCGGGCTCGGCTACCGGATGGGCCCGCTGGAACTACTCGACCTGATCGGGCTCGACACCCACCACCATGCCACGACCAGCGCCTACCGAGCCACGCTCGACCCGCAGTTCGCCCCACCGCCGCTGCTGGGCCAGATGGTCGCCGCGGGCTACCTCGGCCGCAAGAGCGGGCGCGGCTTCCGCGTCGGGTGCCCGGCGGCCGACACCGAGGAGGTGGCAGCGCCGTGAGCTACCGCGACATCCTGATCGCAACCGACGGCCCGGTCCGCACGATCACCATCAACCGCCCGGATGCCGGCAACAAGATCCGGCCCGAGACCGCCCACGAGCTGATCGCCGCCTTCCAGGACTTCCGGACCGACCCGGCGCTGCGTGCCGCGGTGCTCACCGGTGCCGGGACGAAGTTCTTCTGCATCGGTGGCGAGCACGACGAGCTGGCGTCGCTCGACTACTCCGCGATCCTGCCGATGGTCGACCTGTACCAGATCATCGACACCACGTCGAAGCCCGTCATCGCGGCGGTCAACGGCTACGCCGTGGGTGGCGGCAACGTCCTGCACACCGTCTGCGACCTGACCGTCGCCGCCGAGACCGCGGTGTTCCGCCAGGTCGGGCCGATGGTCGGCAGCTTCGACGCGGGATATGGCACCGCCTACCTCGAGGACACCATCGGGCGCAAGCGCGCCAAGGAGATGTGGTACCTCAACCGCAAGTACACCGCGTCGCAGGCGCTGGGCTTCGGTCTGGTCAACGAGGTGATGCCTGACTCCGAGCTGCTCGACCGGGCGGCGGCCCTCGCCCGCGAGATCGCGACCCGCAGTCCGCTCGCGATCGGAGGGCTGAAGGCGGCGTTCTCCGCTCGCCACAACGGTGTGTCGGGGCAGGCCCGCATCGCGCACGACCAGCTGCTCACCCTCTACCTGGCCACGGCCGAGGCCCGTGAGGTCTCGGCGGCGTTCACCGAGCGCCGCACTCCCGAGGAGGGCACCTTCTGGTCCTGACCCGTCCTGACCCGTCCGGGCCGCGTCCATGACATGGTGCTGATCTAGCCACCCGTAGCCGCCACCGCGCAGGGGAGTCGTAGAGGGCAGCACGTCGGGCGAGCGACGCACGGGGCTGCTCGACATCCCTGACACGGTGGCGCCGACAGGCCGCTGGCCGCAGGTCAGGCCAGCAACGGCAGTGCGAACGAGCTCCCAACCACCGCAGATCAGTTCTGACGGCGCCATTGTTGTCAATCCGCGATGTTGGAAGTTGCGGAGTGCTCGGCTCCCTGCCGCAGCGCTGCGGAGGTTGTGGAGTCCCATGCGTGCTTGGCGGAGCCCGGCTATGTGGCGGTGGTGGCCATCTCAGCGTATCTCGAGCGCCGCAACCTCCGTGTCGACGAGGAGGAGGGTCCGGACAATCCGACGGGGATCGGGCTTGCCAGCGTTCACTCCTTGCTGGGTCGCGCGTTCACCGACGAGGAGAAGCTGCCTCGACCTTGTCGCCGATGTCGTCGAGGTGATTCATCGCGTCGTCGATCTCTTCGATGGTCCAGTCCGCCCTGCTGGCAGTGGGCCGTCCGACCGACTTCGTGCGCTCTGCCAGGAGGGCCCGCCTGGCCTTCCTCCGGGCCTGTGGCTGGACGACCTGGGCGACCGGGGCGCCGGGGTGGTTCGCGCCGCGCCGCTCGTCCATGAGTGCGATGACGATGCCACGGTCGAGCCCGGCGGCGTCCGGGTCGATGCCTTGCGCGCGCAACGCATCGATGACGCGGTCGGGGAGCTCCTCAAGAGGGATCTGAACAACTCCTTGGTGAGGAACCGATCGAAGAGCTGCTCGTGCTGCTCGAACAGCACGTCGGTCGCGATGGCCGCCCCGATGAAGATCGGTATGGCGAAGGTGGGACCGAACTGCAACGAGCCGGCGGCTGCGACCACCGTGTCGGTGAGGCCGCTCAGGCCGATCACGGGATGGCCGGCGGCGGCCCGCAACTCGTTGGCGATCAGCATCGTGACCGCGACCTCCGGGCCCGCGACGACGCCGGCGGTCGTCACCGTGGCGCGTCGAGTCTCGCCGATCTACCTCATCGGACCGGGCGCCGTTGGGCGCTGCGACCCACACCAACTGGCCCCTACCCGGCCGCGGACCTGATAGACCACGCTCGTGCGCCGTGGCCCCATCTCGACCCGATGATCGGCATCCCCGACCCCGGCCAAGCCGAGATCGACCTCGCCGCCGCGGCGCTGCGCTGCCCGCGGTGCGCCGGGCCGCTGCAGCCTTGGGGGCACGCCCGGGTGCGCAGCGTGCACGATCACGGCACCGCCACCGATGTCCCTGCGACCACGAGGGGCCCGTTGCCGCGCCTGCCGCACCACGCACGTGCTGCTGCCCGTGGTCGTGGCACCACGCCGGGCCGACACCACCGCCGTGATCGGTGCCGCCCTGCAGGCCAGCGCGAGCGGCGTCGGCTATCGGCGGATCGCCGCCGACATGGACCGCCCGCTGTCGACCGTGCTGCGCTGGATCCGGGCCGGCCGCGACCTCGCGCACGTCGATTGGCTGCGAGCCCAGGCGCTGGGCTCGCTGGCCCGGGTCGATCGCGACGTCCTCGTCCAGCTCGCACCGCAGCCCACGCGGCTCGGTGACGCGCTGAGCGCGCTGGCCGCCGCCGCGGTCACTCTCCGGGTCCGCGTTGCCCCGCACGTCGCGCTGTGGACGCTGATCGGCCAGATCACCCACGGGCGGCTGGTCACGCGTCCGGCACCGACCCGGCCGGACTGAGATTCTCGCCCTGCCCGGCCCTCGCGCGTCCGCAACCAGACGGCAGCTTGCCGACACCGCGCCCTTCAACGACGTCGCGGCTCGCGTCACCCTGCCGACCACGCCGCCATCCTGCAGCTCAACCCGCCCGGTGTATCCGTTCTTCATCGGCATCGTGAACGGCGGCTTCGTCGTCTCCTTCAGTGGCGGCCAACAGTGCCTTCGCGGCAGATCCGGTGCTGTCGGGAAACGCGCTGATGGGGCGCTCGAAGACCTCGGCGAACCGGTCACGAGCTCGGGCCGAGATCGTGACCGCGCCGTAGGGCGGGGCCGATCCCGACGCTGCCTCCACGATGGCATGCAGGCTCTCCGGCGAGGTGCCGGCGGTGTTGTCGCTGAGGACGAGAGTTTCGCTCACGTCGCCATCTTCAGGGTGCCCGCTGCCTGCCGCGACCGCATGCCGACCTTGTCGAGCTTGCCGACGGAGGTCTTGGGGATCGTGTCGACGCGGACGAACGCGTCGGGGATCCAGTAGCGCGGGAAGGTCTTCCCGACGTATTCGCGCAGCTCGTCATCGCTGACGTCGGATTCCGGCACGATCCACGCGACGGGCCGTTCTTGCCACTTCTCGTGCGGGATGGCGATGACCGCGGCCTCCGCCACGGCGGGGTGCAGCATGAGGTGGTTCTCCAGGTCGATCGAGGAGATCCACTCACCGCCGCTCTTGATGAGGTCCTTGGACCGGTCCTTGATCTGCAGGGCCCCGCCGGGCGCGATGACGGCGACGTCGCCGGTGCGCAGCCATCCATCGTGGAAGGACTCCGAGGGTCCGGTATGGCCCAGGTAGGTGCCAGTCACCCACGGCGCACGGGCTTCTAGCTCTCCGGTCGACCGGCCGTCCCACGGCAGTTCCGCGCCCTTGTCGTCGACCACGCGGATCTCGACGAGTGGCAGTTGAGGGCCCTGGTCGGCGTGGCCGTGGGCGAATGTCGCCATCGGGTGGGTCTCGGTCATGCCCCAGCCGTTGACGGTGGTCGCGCCCTGCTCGGCCCACCAGTCGGCGAGGGCGGCGGGCGGGGTCTGCCCACCCATCCACATGGTCTTGAGTGAGGAGAGGTCCGACCCGTCGGGCCGTTTGCGGTACTCGTCGCGGATCAGCGCCATGACGGCCGGGGCGCCGACGATGACGGCGGGCCTCTGCTCGGTGATCAGGCGGAGGTAGTCGCCCGGTGTGGGGTGCGGTCCGGGCAGCACGAGCCGCGCGCCCTGCATCGTGCCCGCGTGCGGCACTCCCCAGCTGTTGACGTGTGACATCTGGCAGGCGACGAGGTAGCCGCGGTCCTTGGTGACGCCGACGGCGCCGGCGAGCGAGATCGCCATGGCGTGCAGGACGGTGCTGCGGTGCGTGTAGACGACGCCCTTCGGCAGGCCGGTGGTGCCGGAGGTGAAGCAGATCGACGACGCGGTGCGCTCGTCGAACTCGGGGAACGCGACGAGCTCGTCGGCCTCGTCCAGCAGCGCATCGAACGACCAGGCCTGTACACCGGCGATGTCGGCATCGGCGTCCCCGAGCACGACGATGTGCTTGACCGACGGTGTGGCCGGCACGATCTCGCGCGCGACGGGCAGCAGGTCGGCCTCGACGAGCAGCACCTCGTCCTCGGCCTGGTTCACCGCGTAGACGATGTGCTCGGCCGGCATCCGCTGGTTGATCGTGTGCAGCGCGGCGCCGATGCCGGGTACACCGAAGTAGGCGGCGAGGTGTCGGTCGCTGTTCCAAGCGAGCGACCCGACGCGGGTTCCTTCTCGCGCGCCCAGCTCTTGCAGGGCCGAGCCCAGCCGCCGGGCCGCCGAGCCGAGCTCGCGGTAGGTGAAAGCGCGCCGGACGGCGCCGTTCTCGCAGCTCACGTTCACGCGGTCGCCGTGCACGCGCTCGGCCTGGTGCAGCAGTGAACTGATGAGCAGGGGGCGATCCATCATGGTTCCAAACACCCGTGCGCTCCCTCCGTCGTCAGTGGCGCATCAGGGTCGGTGGCATGGCGCGCCTGTACCTGTCCCATTTCGCTACGACGTCCCGCGACCCGTAGCGAAATGGGACAGATCCGCGCTGCTGATGTGCCGGACAGTCCCCTCCGTTCCGCAGAGTCGCGACGAAGGGCGAGCAGATGACGACGACGAGGCCGGTCACGGTGGTGGCCGAGGGATTCACCTACACCGAGGGCCCGCGCTGGCACGACGGCAAGTTCTGGTTCGTCGACTTCTACACGTACTCGGTCAACGTCGTGCACCCCAACGGCACGGTGGAGCAGGTTGCCGAGGTTCCCCAGCAGCCGTCTGGCTTGGGCTGGCTGCCCGACGGCCGGATGCTGGTCGTGTCGATGAAGGACCGGAAGGTGCTGCGGCAGGAGGCCGACGGTTCGTTCGCCGAGCACGCCGACATCGCGGCGCTGTCCACCGGTCACGCCAACGACATGGTCGTGGCCCGCAACGGACAGGCTTACGTCGGCAACTTCGGGTTCGACCTCATGGGCGGGGCCGATCACGAGACCGCCGCGGTCGTGCTGGTCAACACCGACGGCACGTCGCAGGTCGTGGCCGAGGGCCTGTCGTTCCCCAACGGCATGGTGATCACCCCCGACGACCGCACCCTGATCGTGAACGAGCTGTTCGGGAACCGGATCTCCGCATTCGACATCCACGAGGACGGGACGCTCGGCCCCCGCCGCGACTTCGCGAACTTCGGCGACCTGGGCGACGAGCCGAGCTGGCACAAGCGCGTCGAGGCCTCGACGATCGTGCCCGACGGCCTGGCGCTCGACGCCGAGGGCGCTGTCTGGATCGCCGACTGCGCCCACGCGCGTGCGCTGCGGATCGCCGAGGGTGGCGAGATTCTTGACGAGGTCAGCACCGCGCCCAATGGGGTGTTCGCGGTCGCGCTGGGCGGCGAGGACGGCAAGACGCTGTTCCTGTGCGTCGCGCCCGACTTCGACGAGGCGGCGCGTAGCGCGGTGCGTGAGGGCCAGGTCCACGCGGTTCAGGTCGACGTCCCGCACGCCGGGACGCCGTGAGTTGATCTCCACGCGGTTCACCGAGACCTTCGGCGTCGACTATCCCGTCGTGTGCGGTGGGATGACCGCGGTCGGGACGGCGGTGCTGATCCCCGCGGCCGCTCGCCACGTCGGGATCCCGCTGATCGCCGGCGGCGGTTTCGCCGACGGCGCCGGCCTAGTCGCCGCCCTCGCGCTCGGCGCGTCGGCGATCAACATGGGCACCCGCTTCGTCGCCAGCGACGAGGCCCCGGTGCACCGCAACGTCAAGGACCAGATCGTCGCGAATGACGAACGAGCCACGCAGCTGGTGTTCCGGGAGTTCCGCAACACGGCCCGGGTGGCCCGCAACGCGATCTCGGAGGAGATTGCCGAGCGATCGCGCCGACCGGGCGCGACGTTCGCCGACGTCGCCGATCTCGCCTCCGGAGCGAGAGGCCGGAGCCGGGTGCTGCAGGACGGCGACATGGGCGGCGGCATGTGGTGGGCCGGGCAGGCCCAAGGGCTGATCCATTCCGTGGAGAGCTGCCGCGCCATCGTCTACTCGATCATCGAGCAGGCCGAGTCGATCATGTGCGGGCAGCTGCCGGCGGCCGTCCGATGACAGGAGGAGCCGTGGAGCTCACCACGCTGACCCACGAGGTCGAGGACGGAATCCTGACCGTCACCCTGAACCGGCCCGACCGGCTCAACGGGTTCACCGTCGAGATGGCCGACGAGCTCGAGGCAACGTTCATCGAGGTCAACGACCGCGACGACATCCGAGCGGTGATCGTCACCGGCGCCGGCAAAGCGTTCTCGGTCGGGATGGACCTGGGCGGGACCGGCAACGCGTTCGGACTCGACGAGCGCTTGCGCCCGTCGCTGGACGACATGGCCGACTTGTCCGACCCGGGCCTCGCCAAGGTTCGCGACACCGGCGGCCGGGTCACCCTCGCCATCCACGCCTGCCGCAAACCGGTGATCGCTGCGATCAACGGGGTCGCGGTCGGAATCGGCACGACCATGACGCTGGCGATGGACGCCCGCCTGGCCTCCTCGACGGCGCGGCTCGGGCTCGTCTTCGGCCGGATCGGAGTCACGCCCGAGGCGGCGTCGACCTGGTTCCTGCCGCGGATCGTCGGCATGGCGACGGCGCTCGATCTCGTCTACTCCGCCGACATCCTCTCCGCCGAGCAGGCGCTCGAGGCCGGGCTCGTTCGGTCCGTGCACGAGCCGGAGGACCTACTGCCCACCGCCCGAGCGCTGGCCGATCGGTGGACACGCGGCAGGTCTGCCGTGGGTACCGCGCTGATGCGCCAGATGATGTACCGCAACTCCGCGCTCGACGATCCCGCCGATGTGCACCGCCTGGATTCCCTCGCGATCTTCTACACCAGTCTCGCCGACGGCGCCGAGGGCGTCGCCGCGTTCCGGGAGAAGCGGCAACCGCAGTTCCGGGCCAGCTCGGTCACGGAGATGCCGCCGTTCTACGAGCACTGGGTCGGCCGCAGGTGACGCGTTTTCGGACAGTTGTGATGCGCCCTACAGCCCTACTTTTCACGGACATCGACCGAGGAGTGCGAAATGACGACAGTGGAGTCGCCCACCGACGCCCGCGAGAACAACGATCGCAGCGACGTCCTCGACGTGCTCGTCATCGGCGGCGGATTCTCGGGTCTGTACCAGCTCGACCGCCTGCGTGACCTCGGCTTCGACGTCAAGGTCTGGGACTCCGCAGGAGGACTCGGCGGGATCTGGTGGTGGAACTGCTACCCAGGCGCACGGACCGACACCGTCGCCCACATTTACCAGTTCGCCCACAAGGACCTGTGGAAGGACTTCGACTTCCGCGAGCGCTACCCGAACTTCGAGGGCGTGCGCGACTACTTCGAGCACGTCGACGCCAAGCTCGATCTCACCAAGGACGTCGAGTTCAACACCTTCGCATCCCAGGCCCAATGGGACGATGATACCCGGGAGTGGACGGTGTACGCGTCCGACGGCAAGGCGCAGAAGGCGCGCACCGTCATTGTCGCCACCGGGTTCGGGGCGAAGCCGCTCTACCCGAACATCCCGGGCATGGAGACCTTCGCCGGCGAGTGCCACCACACGGCGCGCTGGCCGCAGGACGGGCTCGACATGACGGGCAAGCGGGTCGTGGTCATCGGGACGGGCGCCAGCGGTGTGCAGGTCATCCAGGAGGCGACGAAGGTCGCTTCCGAGGTCACGGTGTTCCAGCGGACCCCGAACCTGGCCCTGCCGATGCGCCAGCGCGCACTCGATCACGCCGACAACGACGAGGAGCGCGCCGGGCTGCCCGAGCGCTTCGTCACTCGCGGGACCGCGTTCGCGGGCTTCGACTTCGACTTCATGCCCACCGAGGCGGCCAACGCCAGCCCGGAGGAGCTGAACGAGACCTACGAGCGCTTCTGGGCGGCCGGCGGCTTCCCGATCTGGCTGGGCATGTACTATGACCTGCTCGGCGACGAAGCCGCCAACCGCACCTTCTACGACTTCTGGCGCGCGAAGGTGCACGCCCGGGTGAACGACCCGGCCACTGCCGAACTGCTGGCCCCGGCCGAGCCGCCGCACCCGTTCGGCGTGAAGCGCCCCGCGCTCGAGCAGGACTACTTCGATGTGTTCAATCAGGACAACGTGCGCCTGATCGACCAGAACGACGAGCCCGTCCTGGAGATCACACCGCAGGGCGTCGTCACCAAGAACGGCCTGATCGAGTGCGACGTCATCGCGCTGGCAACCGGGTTCGACAACAATCGCGGTGGCATCCTGGCCATCGACATCCAAGGTGTCGACGGCCAGAAGATCCAGGAGAAGTGGGCGCAGCGCGTCGACACCTTCATGGGCCTGTCGACCGCCGGCTTCCCCAACATGCTCTTCCTCTACGGCCCGCAGAGCCCGTCGGGCTTCTGCAACGGCCCGACGTCGGCCGAGTACCAGGGCGACATCGTCATCGAATTCCTGGAGCACCTGCGCGAGCAGGGGCACACCCGGTTCGAGTCGTCCCAGGAGGCCGAGAAGGCGTGGACGGCGCACGTGGACGAACTGTTCGAAGGCTCCCTGTTCACCAAGGCCCGCTCCTGGTACTGGGGCGCCAATGTGCCGGGCAAGCCCGCCCAGATGCTGAACTACTCGGGCGGCCTCGTCTCGTACTTCGGCAAGTGGGACGAGGTCAAGGGCGGCCGCTACGCCGAGTGGGATGTCCGCTGACACCACTCTGAAGCGGTGCTGTGCGCGCCGGGCGTCGATGACGGCCGGCGCGCACTGGTGTCGCGGCCAGTGTTGCGTTTTCGGACAGTGCCGACACACAGTGCTCTGCGACGCTCTGCTTTGTACCCTGTGAGCTGGGCCTTTCGACGACGAGGGGGTGATCGTGCGCATCGGTGAGCACGCGAGCGGGCTCCGCGTCGAACGCGAACGGGTCCTCGACGGACCCATCGGCGGACACCTCAGCGACGACTCCGGCGACAAGGCCGCCCCGCTGGCGTTCCGGCGCGAGATCGTGTCGTCCTGGCGCCGCTGCCAGCTCGTCGGGATGGCCCCCACCAGCGAGGACGTGCCGTACCGGCCGGAGTTCGAGCGCCCCAACCGACTCCTGCGCGCGGCCGGCCCGGTGATCGACCGCCTCGCCGAGCAGATGGAGGACGAGCCGGTCTCGATCCTGCTCGCCGACTCCGACGCCCAGATCATCGACCGACGCGCCGGTGCCAGAGAGCTGGCGAAGGCACTGGATCGGGCGTCGGTCTCGCCGGGATTCCTCTACGCCGAGGAGTTCACCGGCACCAACGGCATCGGATCGGCGCTCGAGGAGCGCAAGCCGTTCACCGTGTCCGGATCCGAGCACTTCCGCGAGATCCTGCAGGACTTCACCTGCATCGGCTCACCGGTGGTGCACCCCATCACTGGTGCTGTGGAGGGCGTCCTCGACGTCACCTGCCGGGTCGACGACACCCATGAGGCGCTCAAGCCGCTGGTGCTGGCGGCCGTGCGCGAGATCGAGTCGCGCATCTACGCCGACGCGTCGCGGCGCGAGCAGATGCTGCTCGAGCAATTCCTGCGCGCGGGCCGGCGCAACACCCACGCCGTGCTGTCGCTCAACGAGGACGTCGTCATGGCGAACACCTCGGCGTCACTCCTGCTGGACCTCTCCGACCAGGCCATGCTGTGGGACTGGGCGTGCACCATGCTCGGGTCCGGCGACGAGGCCGTGGGGGAGGTGCGGCTGGCGCGCGACGTCGTGGTTCAGGCCCGCGCGACTCGGGTCGGCGACCGCGGCGCCACCGCCGGGGTGCTGGTCGAGATGCGCACGCCGTCTCGACCGGAGGCCCGCCCAGCCACGCCGAGGAGCACCTCACGCCGCAAGCCCGGCCGGACGCGCCAAACCGTGGACGGGCTGATCGGACGCAGTATCGCGGCCGCCCGCCTGCGCGGAGACGTGGATGCCGCCCTCGAGGTGCGTCAGCCGCTGCTCGTCAGCGGCGAGGCCGGCACCGGAAAGCTGCACCTGGCCACGCATCTACACCGTCGCCGTTCGGGGCAGGATGCGCTGACTGTCCTGGACACGCTCACCGCCTACGACGACCCGCAGGCGTGGATCGGCCGGCTCACGACGGCGCTCGGCCGCGGCGACACCGTCGTGCTGCGGCACCTCGACCAGCTCCCGGCCGCGATCGGCGCGCGGGTCGAGCACTCGGTGGAGAACGCTGCGCTGGGACGGGTGATCGCCACCGCGCGCACCCGTGGCGACGACACCGCCGCCGCGCGGGTGCTCGACCACTTCCCCGTCTCGATCACCGTGCCGCCACTGCGCTACCGCGGCGACGACATCGCCGACCTCGCGCCCGCGTTGCTGGCGGCCCGCACGAACCACCGCCCGGTGCCCCGCCTCCTGCCCGGGACACTCCGCACCCTGGCCGCGCTGGACTGGCCCGGAAACATCCGGGAGCTGGAAGCCGTGCTCGCAACTGCGGCGGTCCGCTCGATGGGCTCCGACATCGCCCACGAGCACCTTCCACCCGAGTACCGCTCGAGCCGCGACCGCACGGGCGGCCGATCGCTGCAGCGCGCCGAGCGTGACATCGTCATGGAGGCGCTGGCCGAGACGAACGGCAACAAGGCCGCCGCCGCCGATCGGCTCGGGGTCGCCCGCTCCACGCTGTACCGCAAGATGCGGATCCTCGGCATCGACGAGAACCACCTCCCGTCCGCGTCGTCACCGAAATGACCGTGTAGCGAAGTCGGACGCTCGCCGTTCCGTTCCGTTCGTACGTTCCTGGTATGCCCGCGCCTGATCCCGCCGATTTCCTGGCCATCGACTTCGGTCTCTCTGACGACGAGCGCGACATCCGCGACACCGTCCGCGACTTCGCCCAGAACCGGCTCCGTCCGCACATCGCGGAATGGTTCGAAGCCGGCTCGCTGCCCGCTCGCGACCTCGCCGTCGAGTTCGGCAAGCTCGGCGTCTTCGGGATGCACCTCGACGGCTACGGGTGCGCCGGAACGAGCGCCACCTCCTACGGCACCGCGTGCAGGGAGCTGGAGGCCGTCGACTCCGGCCTACGCAGCTTCGTCTCGGTACAGGTTCGATGGCCATGAAGGCGATCCACCGCTAGGGCAGCGAGGAGCACAAGCAGCAGTGGCTGCCCGCGATGGCCGCGGGCGAGGCAATCGGCTGCTTCGGGCTGACCGAGCCCGACTGCGGCAGCGATCCCGGCTCGATGCGCACCCGAGCCCGCCGCGACGGCACCGACTGGGTACTCGATGGCGCCAAGATGCGGATCACCGATGGCACTGTCGCCGACGCCGCCGTCGTGTGGGCGCAGACCGACGAGGGGATCCGCGGCTTCGTGGTGCCGGCCGACACGCCGGGCTTCTCCGCACCGGAGATCAAGCACAAGCTATCGCTGCGGGCGTCGATCACCTCCGATCTCTGGCTCGTTGGCGTCGGTTCGGACCTGTTGACGGCACGGTGATGTAGATCTTCAAAGTTTGGCTGGCCGATGTGACGCCTGCTGATGCACCAGGACCAGGGACCGCCCGCGCGAGCGCGGGGAGCACACCGTTGTTGACCTGGAATGCGATGTCGAACTGGGACCATCCACGCGAGCGCGGGGAGCACGTGTCGTGATGGCCGCGAGGGTGCAACCGGAGGGACCAACCCCGCGAGCGCGGTGCAACGGCCAAGTCGTGGAGGCTCTGCACAAAGTCCGTGACGGACCCTGGTGATCACCTGTGCTCGGCCGGGTGGTTGAGATGGCTGCGGCGTAGTGATCATGATCTGACGGTGTTGTTCCCGCATCTGCCCGGGTTGCGGGGCGAGTGGGTGTTGCGTCGGGACCGACCGTGCGGATCCATGCCGGCGTGACCGCGCCGGACGCGGTGTGTCTGGACTGCTCGAGCAGGTCCGGGCGGGTGCACAGCCGCTATCAGCGCAGCGTGGCCGATGCGGCGATCGGTGGCGCTGAGACCCTTATCTGTCTGCGGGTGTCCAGGCCTGGGTGCTGCTGAACGGCGAGGCTGCGCTCGGACGTCCCGGGATCACGTCACGCCGAAGATGTCTCTGGTTCGGTTCCAGCATCGCCGCACGCTGGCTGCGGCCGCTGCCCGACGCGGCGCAGCTGTGGCGCTCAACGCCGCGATCCACCCGGCGGCGGCGAAGTTCCGGTCAGCCAGCACGATCATCCCGGCCCGGGTCGAGGCCAGTAGTTGATCGGCGTAGCCGAGTTCGCCGATCCGGTCGGTCCCGAACACCGCGTCGATGATCGTGCGGGTGCCGCAGGCGACCAGCGCCAGTACGCGGATCATCGGATACCCGGTGATGGTGCCATGCGAGCTGCCGCCCTTGTGGAACAGGGTGAGGTTCGCCGCAGTGTCGGGGCAGCACAAGATGGTGCCGTCCACCGCGGTGACCAGACGGCCCCGCCAGAACACTCCCGGGCGGCCCGCGCGAGTGGCGCCGATCTGCACCGTCGAACTCGTGTCGGCTCATCGCATGGCGCGTCCTGCCTGATGGGCGGCGGACAGGAACGTCCGTGCGGCCGGCGCGACCCCGTCGGCGTGGTAGGCGACGCCGATCGCCAGGTGGGGGACCGGACCGATGATCGGCCGGTAGACCACACCGGCACGGGCAAGGCGTTGCGTCTCGGAGGCGATGAATCCCACCCCGACCCCGGACGCGACGAGCGCGATGATCGACTGGGCGGGGAACGCTTCCATGGCGATCTTCGCGGTGAACCCGGCGTCCTGGCAGAGTGCGAGCACCGTGTCGTAGATCTGGGGTGCGATCTGACGGGGAAAGATCACGATGGGTTCGCCGTCGAGGTCGGCGAGCGAGACCGTCTCCCGCTCGGCCAGCCGGTGTTCGGCGGGCAGCGCGAGCTGGTAGGCCACGCGGCCGATCTGCTCGGTGCTGATGGCGGTCTCCTCGAGCGGCGGGTGGACGATCCCGACGTCGATGTCGCCGCGCATGAGCGACTTCTCCTGCTCGGCCGTGGTCAGCTCGCGCACGACCAGCCCGACGTGGGGCAGCAGCTGCCGGAACAGGCGGGCGATCTCGGGGAAGACCACGAGCAGCGCCGGTGCGGTCACCCCGACCGTCAGCTGTCCGATCTCGCCGCGGTCGGTGCGTTGGGCGAGCTCGACGGCCAGATCCATCTGCCTGATCGTCTTGCGCGCCTCGACCAGGAAGACCTCACCGGCTCGGGTCAGGGACACGACCCGCTTCGTGCGGTGTGCCAGCCGCACGTCGAGCTCGTGTTCGAGCTTGCGGATCTGCTGGCTCATCGCCGGCTGGCTCATGTGGCACCGCTCGGCCGCCCGGTGGAAGTGCAACTCCTCGGCGAGGGCGACGAAGCAGTCCAACCCGGTGCGGTCCATCCGGTCAGCATCTTCTGATAAGCAATACAGATCAATAGATCGATAATAGAAGTTGGACGCGATCGGTGGCTCGCTCCTAGCGTGGCGGCACCCGAACGAGGAGTTGTCCCGCATGTCGATCGCACCACCGGACGGTCCACCGATCCGCATCACTGCTGTCGAGCCGACGGTCGTGAACGCGGAGATGCGGAACTGGATCATGGTGAAGGTCCGGACCGATCAGGACGGCCTGTACGGGTGGGGCGAGGCGAGCCTCAACTGGAAGACCCGAGCCGTGGTGGGTGCGCTGGAGGACCTGGCACCGATGCTGATCGGGCGCGACCCCCGCGACATCGAACAGATCGTGCGGGTGCTGACCAAGCACAGCTACTACCGCCTGGGCATCATCGGAGCCACCGCGATCAGCGGCATCGAACACGCGCTGTGGGACATCTTCGGCAAGTCGGTCGGGCTGCCGGTGTGGCGGCTGCTCGGCGGTCGGGTCCGCGACCGGGTCCGCGTGTACACCCACCTCGGCCTGGGTGACATGCGCTCGGTCTACGAGACCGTCGACGTCGGTCCGATCCGGGAGAAGGCGGCCGCGGTCGTCGAGCAGGGCTACGACGCGCTGAAGGTCGTCATCGTCCCCTACGGCAACCACCTCACCGTCGCTGCCGAACGCCGCAACGTGGACAAGCTGATGTCGGCCCTGCGCTCCACCGTCGGGCCGGACGTCGACATCATGGTCGACTTCCACGGCCGTCCCGCCTCGGTCGCGGCGGCACTGCAGTACGTCGAGGTGCTCGCACCCTACGACCCGCTCTTCTGCGAGGAACCCGTCCAGCCGGGCGACACCGAGGCCCTGCGGCAGGTCGCGCAACGGGCCCGCTGCCCCATCGCGGCCGGTGAGCGGCTGGTCGGGCTGCGGGAGTTCCTGCCCCTCCTCGCGGCGAAGGCCGTGCACGTGGTCCAGCCCGATCTCAACCACACCGGGGGGCTGCTGGAGGGCAAGCGGATCGCGGCGCTGGCCGACACCGAGCAGATCGGGGTCGCTCCGCACAACCCGAACGGGCCGATCGCGGGCGCTGCCGCGCTGCACTTCGACGTCAGCACCCCGAACTTCCTGATCCAGGAGGAGATGAGCGGCGCGGTGAGCTGGTACGACGACGTCGTCAGCACCCCGATGCGGCGCACCGGCAGCTACTGGGCCGTGCCGACGGAGCCGGGACTGGGCGTCGAGGTCGACGAACGCGAGGCCGCCAAGCACCCGTTCCGGCCGGAAGTGGTGCACAGCAGCGCGGCAGTGCTCGCCGACGGATCGGTGGTGGACTGGTGAACGCGGACGCCCGCTCCTTCGCCCACCCCGGCGGTGTCTTCAACGCCACTCCGCCCCGGGTCGTGTTCGGTGCGGACCGCGCGACGCAGCTGCGCGCCGAGGTCGAGCAGCTGGGTGCCGAACGCGCACTCGTCGTCACCACCCCGGGCCGGGTGGCACTGGGCGACCGGGTCGCCGCGACCATCGGTGACCGCTGTGTCGGGCTGCTGCCCGAGGCGATCAGCCAGGTGCCGATCGAGCTGGCCCGCCGTGGCCGGGACAAGGCCGTCAGCGCTGGCGCCGACTGCCTGGTCGCGGTCGGTGGCGGGGCGGCGACCGGGCTGTGCAAGGGCATCGCCTACGAGTCGGGACTGCCGATCATCGCGGTCCCGACCACGTACTCGGGCTCGGAGATGACCGGCTTCTGCGGGATGACCATCGACGGCGTCAAGCGCATGCACGAGAGCCTCGCCATGCGGCCCGTGACCGTCGTCTATGACCCGCAGCTGTCGCGCACCCTGCCGATGCGGGCGAGCACGGCCAGCGCGATGAACGCGCTCGCGCACTGCGTCGACGCGGTCTACCTGCCCACGATCAGCCCGCTGCTGGTGCCGGCCGCGATCGAGGGTGCGCGGGTGCTGGCGAACGCGATCCCGCGCCTGCTCACCGACCCGGACGACCTCGGTGTGCGCAGCGACCTCCTCTACGGCAGCTACCTGGCCGGCGCGGCGCTGACCGGCGGGTTCGCCCTCCAGCACGCCATCGCGCACATGCTGGGCGGCAGCTTCGGAGTCGAGCACGGGATAGCGCACGCTGTCGTGCTGCCCTACGTCACAGCGCATCTGGAGGTAGTGGCCCCCGAGCCGCTCGGCCGCATCGCCGACGCCGTCGGTGCCGTCGGGAGCCTCGCCGGCTTCCTCTGGGACCTCGCCGAGCAGGTCGACCTGCCGCTGCGGCTGGCTGACGTCGGCGTCGGACCCGGCGATCTCGGCCGCGCGGTCGAGATCGCGACCACCGCGGAGGACCACGACGACCCGCGGCTGGCCGGCAACCCGGCGCCCGTCACCGAGGACGTGGTCCGCTCGGTCCTCGCCGCTGCGGTTGCCGGCGCCCGCCCCGGTGGCTCCTGATGAAGATCGTGCTGATCGGTGAGGCTGCCGATCACGCGGGCGACCTGCGCCGGGGTTTGCACGGCCCCTACGAGATCGTCGCCCTGCCCGCTGAGGCCGCCGGTTCGGCGGGCCACGATGCGCTCATCGGGACCGACGACGTGGTTGTGTCGCTGCGCTGGTCGCGACCCGACGGCGTGATCCCGACCTTCCGGCTGCTGCACGTGCCCGGTGCGGGGCTCGACGCCATCGACATGGCCGCGCTGGACCCGCAGACGACGATCGCCAACGTCTTCGAGCACGAGATCCCGATCGCGGAGTTCGTGCTGGCCCGGCTACTGGAATGGCAGATCCGTGCCGCTGCGATGCAGGCGGCGTTCACCCCGTCGGCGTGGCCGCGGCACTACCGGCACCGGATGCCCCACGGCGAGCTGCACGGCACGACGCTGGGCATCGTCGGCTACGGCCGGATCGGACAGGCCATCGCCGTTCGTGCGGCGGCCTTCGGGATGCGGGTCCGTGCCGTCGACGACCGCGTCACCGCAGCAGGCACCGCTCCCGACGGGATCGCCGAGCTCGCCCCGGCAGCGCTGCTGCCCGACGTCGTGGCCGGATGCGATGCCGTCGTGCTCGCCTGCCCGCTGACTCCGTCGACCACGAGGCTCGTCGACGCCTCGCTGCTGGATCGGATGCCCGCGCACGCGGTGCTGGTGAACATCTCCCGTGCCGAGATCGCCGACGAGGCCGCGCTCTACACCGCACTGCGCACCGGCCGGATCGGCGGGGCGATCCTCGACGTCTGGTACCGCTACCCGACCTCGCCGCGCGAGGACGTCGCGCCCGCGCAGTACCCGTTCTGGGAACTGCCCAACGCCTGGTGCACACCGCACTCCAGCGCCTGGACCCACCAACTCCCGCGCCGCCGCTACGCGGTCGTCGCGGAGAACGTCAACCGACTCGTCTCGGGGGAACCGCTGCGCAACGTCGTTCGCGCGGCACATCAGCAAGGTCTCTGATCGCCTGTGCTCAAGGAGGAGCCACCATGAACCCGAGCGAGACTCGCGAGCAGGTCTGGGAGGAGTCGCGCAAGCGGCTCATCCCGGGAACGGTCATCGGCAGCGTCATCGAGTGGTATGACATCGCCATCTACGGCCAGGCCGCGGCGTTGGTGTTCAGCACCCTGTTCTTTCCGCAGTTCTCCAGCACGGCCGGCCTGGTCGCGGCCTTCGCGACGTTCGGCGTCGGGTACTTCGCGCGTCCGCTCGGGGCGATCCTGTTCGGACACATCGGCGACAGGTACGGCCGCCGCATCTCCCTCGTCGGGACGTTGATGCTGATGGGCATCGCGACGGTGGCGATCGGGCTGCTGCCGACCTACGGCGCGGTCGGCATCCTGGCACCGATACTGCTGGTGGTGTGCCGGCTGCTGCAGGGCCTGGGGGTGGGGGCGGAGTACGTCGGCGCGGTCACCATGGTCGCCGAGTTCGCGCCGACCAAGCGCCGTGGCTACTACGCGTCGATGCCGGCCGCGGGGGTGTTCCTCGGGATCGGGCTGGCGGCCGCGGTGAGTGCCGTGGTCGCCACCCTGCCCCGCGAGCAGCTGCTGAGCTGGGGCTGGCGGGTGCCCTTCCTGCTCAGCATCCTCGTCGTCGGCATCGGGCTGTTGATCCGGCTGCGGGTGCCGGAGTCGCCCGTCTTCGAGGATCTGCGCGCGGCGCGGGCCGGCACCAAGGTGCCGGCCCTGACGATGATCAGGGTGATGCCGAAGCGGTTCGTGCTCGTGATGCTCACCAACGTGGTGATCGCGTTGAACATCTACGTGGTGCAGACCTATTCGCTGAGCTACCTCGCGGGCAAGGGCGTCTCCGGCACCACTGCGCTCGTCGCACTGCTGTTCGGGTGCGCGGTGGGAGCCGTGGCCATCCCGCTCGTGGGCATCTACGCCGACCGCGCCGGGCGCCGACCCGCCTACCTCGTCGTCACCGCGATCTGCGCGATCGTGCCGTTCCCGTTCTTCTGGCTCCTCGACACGGGAAACACCCTGCTCATCCTCCTCGCTTTCGGGCTCGCGTTCGGCAGCTGTCTGGCCGTTTTCGGGTCCCAGGCCGCGTACTACGCCGAGTTGTTCCCCTCGGCCTACCGGTTCAGCGGCTTCGCGCTCAGCCGGGAGATCACCGGCGCTGTGCTCTCGGGCCCGGCCCCGGTCATTGCCGTCGCGCTCGTCGCGCTGCGGGGGGGTAACCCGGCGCTGCTTGCGCTCGCGATGATGGCGGCTGCCGTCATCAGCTTCGTCGCCGTCCTCGTCCTGCCGGAGACCAAGGGTGTCGAACTGGCCGACGTGCGCGACGGGACGTCGGCACCGACCGAGCTCGGTATCGCGAACACCCGTGAGCCGATGGCCGCTACCGACGGCGCAGCGTCGTGACGCCCGCGATCCGTGCCGATGACGGGCTGTAGGCCGGCGCAGCAACGACCGAGCCGCATCATCATCGAGCCGATCTCCGGACAGCCTGGTCGCGCCTCGGCCACGCGGGGATGTCGGCGTCGCGAAACAGCGAGGTGGCCGGCACATCGAGGAAGCCGGCGAGCGCCGTGAGAGTGGTCAGGCTGCACGACGGATGTGCGTTCTCGATCTTGGAGAGCAGCCGAAGCTGCTGCACGGCTTCTATGACGAGGTGCCCCACTTCGACTACGAGCGTTGCGTCGATGCGTACAACGCGGGCTGCGCGTCCGGCGTCGACGCGGTGGGGTGCGATCCCGAGACGCTCGTGCCGCCGGACGCAGCCCTCCTACTGCGTGCCGCTCTACCCGGGTGGCCCAACACCTGCGGTGGCCCAACACCTGCGGTGGCCCGCGCCGCGCCGCCGGCCGGGCGCGAAACCCGTTCGACGAGCCGATCGAGGGCCGCTACGCCGCCGGGAAGCTGGGCCGGCCGGTCGGGATGCTCTACCCGGCCGACGGCGCGAACCTGTCCGAGGCGTCCTGCTCCGGGCGGATCGCGGCCCGGGCCGCGCTGGGCGGCGGGGCGGCCCCTCAGCTGGTGGGGAAGGCCACCGGGTAGCGCCCGAAGTGCTCGCGGGCGGAGTGGGGGTCGCGCTCGGCCGGGCCGTCCGGGTCCGGGTGCCCGCCGGCCGCCAGCAGGGCTCCCAGCATCAGGGTGACGGTGCCGAGCACCTGTTCGCCCTCTCCTGCTGTGCCCGTGCTCGGGCCCGGCACCCCGCCGGCGAGCTCGGTGCCGATGCACGCGTGCATGCCGCCACCGAACGCGTGGCCCCAGCGCGGGACGTCGTCGGGGACCTCGCGCAGCGGGTCGTACTCCAGCGGCCGGTCGAACACCGCGGCGTCGCGGTTGGCGCCCGCCAGATCCATGACGACGACGGTGCCCTCGGCGATCTCCGTGCCGCCGCGCAACCGGATCGGGGCCAGCGCCCGGCGCTGCGCGACGGGGCTCGCCGGGTGCAGGCGCAGTGACTCGTAGACGCAGCGCTGCAGCAGCGCCGGGTCGGTCGAGGCGTCCCGATCGGCGCTCCACGTGAAGTAGTCGTGCGCAGCGTGGGTGAACGCGTTGGCCGTGCTGTGCGAGCCGGCCTGCAGGTAGAAGGCGCACTCGCGGCGGATGACATCGTCGTCCACCCCCAGCTCGTCGCGGTGGCGCAGCAGCGCGGTGAGGACGTCGCGGGGCAGCTCGTCCTCGGTGATCTCCCCGGCGTCGAAGCGGGCCAGCAATGCCTGCCGGCGCGCGATCGAGGGCTGCAGGAACGTCGCGTCGAACTCGTCGAGCGCCGCCTGCACCTCGGCCTGCACCTCGCGGGGGTCGCGGGTGGTGTGCACCAGCGTCGCGCCCTCGCTGAACTTCTTCGCGAAGCGGTAGAGCTCGTCGGTCGCCGCGATCATCTCGGCGTCGCTGCCCGTCGGCCGGTCCACCCCGGCGACCATCGCCGTCAGGTTCATGACGGTGCGATAGCCGATCTCCACCAGGTCGCCCCGCCCGGCTGCGACGAACGGCACCAGTGTGTCGCGCACGACGTCGCGCAGGAACGAGTGCTCCCAGTGCCGAAACGTGCCACGGCGGAACAGCCGGTTCTCCACCCGGCGCCGCACCCGGTGCTCGGCTCCGTGCAGGACGAGTAGGCAGTCGGCCATCACCAGTCCGCCGGCGTCGTACATGTCCTGGCGCAGGTCGTGCTGCCGGAAGGCGTCCCGCACGTCCGCGTAGCGGTCGAGGGTGATCGTGGTCATGCTCCGCCTCGTTGCGCAGAAGTAGGAGTGATGGCCCTAACGACGCTACCCTGCTGCGGCGGGCATCGTCCAGGCTTCCCTATCGTCGTCAGTGTCTTGACGCCGCTTGGGTCGGAAGGGCATGGTCATGCCGTCGCGAGGCCCGGCTCATCGTGGAGGACGCCCGTGTCCGATCTCAGCCCGACCCTGGTAGCCGACGTCGTCGTGCTGGGCACCGGCCCGGCCGGGATGGCGGCCGTGGCGGCCGCGGCGGCCGAGGGCGCGGAGGTGATCGCCGTCGAGCCGATGCAGCACATCGGCGGCAACGCCGTGTGGTCCACGGGGTACCTCGCCTTCGTGGGCTCGCAGATGCAGGCCGATCAGGGCATCGTCGACGACGTCGAGGTCTTCGTCTCCGATGCCCGGCACATGGTCGAGCTGGCCCGCGATCAGTTCGGGGTGGTCTGGGACGAGGACATCGTGCGCCTGTTCGCCACGGAGAGCGCCGAGACCTACGGGATCCTCACCGAACGCGGCGTGCGGTTCTCCCGGTTCATCCCGCGGCCCAAGCAGCACACGATCGACCGGATGGCCGCGATCGAGGACACCTGGATGCTCGGCCGCGCCTTCCAGCCCGACTTCGAGCGGCCCGGCGTCACCACGCTCCACGGGCACCTCGGGCAGCGGCTCGTCACCGAGGCCGGCCGGGTCACGGGGGCCGTCGTGCGGCCCGCGGACGGCGGCGCCGCGTTCGTCGTCGGCGCGCGCAAGGCCGTGGTGCTCGCGGCAGGCGGCTACCAGTCCAACCCGCTGCTGCGGCAGCGCTACCAGCCCGAGTTCGTCGCGCGTGCCCCCTACCTCGGGATCGACACCTGCAGGGGCGACGGTCACCTGATGGGCCAGGCCGTCGGCGGCGACCTGGTCAACATGACGTTCGTGCCGCCGCTGGTGATCGTCTCGTCGTCGGTGGTGGAGGACGCGATCGCCGTCAACGAGGCGGGCACCCGGTTCCACGACGAGGCCGGCCCGTACGACGAGCGCGTCGAGCGGATGCACGCGCAGCCCGGCAGGCGCGCCCACTACCTGCTCGACGACGTCGTCGCCCGCGAGAAGGCCACGCTGCTGTCCCAGATGCCAGAGCCCACCGTGACGGCCGACACCCTGCCCGAGCTGGCCGCGCTGATCGGGGTGCCCGCCGCCGCGCTGGTGTCCACCGTCGAGCGCTGGAACGCGTTCCTCGACACCGATGCCACCACCGACCCGGACTTCGGCCGGGTCGTGCTGCCGCCGGGCCGTCGCCACTGCGCGACCGGCCCGTTCACGGCCGTGCCGATGGTCGAGGGCATCAACTTCTGCTCCGGCGGGTTCACCACCACCACCGACATGCAGGTCGTCGACGTGTTCGGCGCGCCGATCCCGGGCCTGTTCGCGGCGGGCGACTGCGCGGGCGGCCTCAACGCCGTTGCCGACCTCGGTGGCATCCACATCTGCGGCGGTCTGACGCTGGGCCGGGTCGCCGGCCGGGCCGCCGCTCGCGGGGTCGACGACCTCACCACCCGGCCCGGCGTCCAGGGCGCCGGGCTGCCCAGCATGCTCGACACCCGCATCGCGCTGGTGCACCTCGAATCGTCCACCTCGTGAGCGGAGTCGTCGCGTGTCGGTAGGAGTGCTGTTCACCCAGGGTCTCGTCACCGGCGACCCGCACCAGGTCCTCGGTGAGATCCTGGAGCAGGCCGAAGCCGCGGACCGGCTCGGGTTCTCGGCCGCGTTGACAACCGAGCACAAGTACTCCGAGGAGTACTTCGGTTCGCCGCTGCACCTGGCCTACGCGATCGCGGCGCGCACGCAGCGCGTCAAGGTCGGCACGGCCATCGCGATCGCGCCGCTCTACAGCCCTGTCGTGCTGGCGCAGGACGCCGCGATGCTCGACCAGCTCTCCGGCGGCCGCGCCTGGCTCGGCCTGGGTGTCGGCTACCTGCCCGTCGACTACGAGACGGCCGGGGTGGGCTGGGACGACCGCGCGCAGCGCTTCGACGAGACGCTGCGCATCCTGCGCACGGCCTGGAGGCAGGAGCGCTTCTCCTTCGCCGACGAGATCTACCGCTTCGACGACGTCAGCGTGATCCCGAAGCCCTACCAGGACGGCGGCGTGCCGCTGCACCTCGCCGCGTGGACGCCGGGCGGGCTGCGCCGGGCGGGGCGCCTGGGCGACGGCTGGATCACCAACGCGCTGATGTCGCTGGAGACGATGACCGCGATGGCCGGGCAGTACCGCGCCGCCGCGGTCGCCGAGGGCCGGGAGCCGCACGTCACGTCGATCCGGTTCTGCTGGCCCTACACCTCGCGGGAGGCGGCGCTGGACGCGTTCGGGGACACAGCGCTGGCCATGGCCCGCACCCTGTTCGACTACGGCGCGATCACCGACCTGCCCGGCGTCACCTCGTCGGCGGACATCACGCTGGAGGAGTTCGTCAAGGACCGCTTCGTGTTCGGGACGCCGCAGGAGTGCGTCGAGACGATCGGCCGCTTCCGCGACGAGGCCGGCGTCGACGACTTCCTGATGATCTTCCGCTACCCGACGGGACCCGACCACGCCGCCGTGCTGGAGGCGATGGAGCTGTTCGGCACCGAGGTACTGCCCGCACTCGAGCCCACCGTGGCCGCGGTATGACGCTGCGGGTGGGCGTCATCGGCGCCGGCTACGCGACGGGCTCCCACCTGCCCGTCTACGCGGAACTGCCCGGGGTCGAGCTGGTCGCGCTGGCGACGGCGCACGCCGACACCGCCGAGGCCGTCGCGAGCCGGTTCGGGGCTCGCCCGCACGTCGGGTTCGCCGCGCTGTGCGCCGATCCCGACGTCGATCTCGTCGACATCGCGACGCGACCGAGCCGGCACCAGGAGATGGTCGAGGCGGCCCTCGCGGCGGGCAAGGACGTGCTGTGCGAGGCGCCGCTGGCCCTGACCGTCGGCGACGGTGAGGCGCTGGTGAAGGCGGCCACCGCGGCCGGCCGGTCGGGCTGGGTCGACATGCAGTCGCGGTTCTGGCCCGGCCTGCAGGAGCTGCACCGGCTCGTCGCCGACGGGTACCTCGGCACTGTCGAGAACGTGGTGGCCACGGCGTTCTACCCGACGTTCACCCGGCCCGAGGCCGTCGCGGCGTCGGGCTGGTGCGCCGACGCCGCCGACGGGGCCAGCTCGCTGCGTGTGCACGGGCTGCACACCGCCGACCTGCTGCGCTGGATCTTCGGCGAGCTCGACGTCGTCGGCGGCACCGTCGCGACCCGGCTCGCCGAGTGGCCCGGCGGCCGGGCCGCCACGAGCGTCGACAGCGCCGCGTTCAGCGCGCTCCTGCCCGACGGCGCCGTCTGCTCGGTGCACACCTCCTGGGTCGCCCACCACGGCGACGGCTGGCGGCTGGTGGCCCACGGCAGCGCCGGCACCCTCGTCGCGACCGCCGCCGGCCACACCGGCCACTTCCCCGTCCGGTTGCAGGGAGCCCGGGCCGCCGACCCCGGCCTCACCGACCTCGTCGTGCCCGGCGACGAGCCCGCGACCCATCCGTTCGCCGAGCTGGTCCGGCGGATCGCGGCCGGCGGCGCGGGCGTGCCGACCTTCGCCGACGGTGTCGCCGCCCTGCAGGTGGCCGAGGAGGTGGAGCGCTGATGGCCGCCACCGTCGTGCTCAGCACGTTCGCCGACGCGAAGGACGCCTACCGCAGCCGCGACCTGCGCCAGTCGCTCTACGACGAGGGCGAGATCGTCATGGCCGACACCCTCGTCAACCTGCACGGTGACGAGCACCGGGCGCGGCGCCGCGTCGAGAACCGGCTGTTCCGGCGCGAGACCTTCGAGCTCTACGAGCGGGAGCTGTTCCCCGCGGTCACTGCGGCCACGGTGGCGCCGTACGTGGTGGCCGGCCGGGTCGACCTCGTCCCGCTGGGCCACGAGCTGATGCTCAACCTCGCCGCACTGACCGCGGGCGTCGACCGCCCCGACGGGACCGCCGCGGAGACCGCGCGCCTCTACGCGTACATGATGCGGTTCATCGAGGGCGCCACGCTCGCGCACTCAACACAGGACAGGGACGCCCAGCGCGCGGTGATCGCGCAGGCGCTGCTGGACTGGGACGCGGAGTTCCTCGCACCGTCGATCGAGCGCAGGCGCGCGCTCGATCCGGACGACCGCCCGCGCGACGTGCTCGCCTGCCTGCTGGAGCACGAGGCCGAGCTGGGCATCACCCACGCCGCGCTGCGCCGTGAGGTGGCGTTCTTCCTGCTCGCGGCCGCGCACACGTCCGCAACCGCGTTCGTGCGCGCCATCGACCACATGCTGGGCTGGATCGGGGACCATCCTGAGGACGCCGACCGCGCCGCGACCGACGCGCTGTTCGTCCAGCGCTGCGTGCACGAGACGGTGCGGCTCAACCCGTCGAGTCCGACGGGCCGCCGTCGCGCGCTCGCCCCCGTCCGGCTGCGGTCGGGCACGGAGATCCCCGAAGGCGCGACGGTGGTGATCGACCTGCTGGCCGTCAACCGCGATCCCGAGCTGTTCGGGCCGGATGCCGCCGGGTTCGACCCCGGTCGGGCCGTGCCGCCGGGGGTGGCGCCGTTCGGACTGTCGTTCGCAGCCGGGATGCACGTGTGCATCGGTCAGGACCTGGCCGCCGGTGTCGTCCCGGGCAGTGCCGTCGATCCGGCGACGCACCTGTTCGGGCTGGTCACCGGCGCGGTCCAGCACCTGTTCGCCGCTGGCGTGCGCCGCGATCCCGAGCACGCGCCGGAGCGCGATGCCAACACCGCGCGCCCGTACTGGGGCCGCTACCCGGTCCTGTTGGGAGGAAGCACGTGACCTACACGGCAACGGTCGACAAGGACGTCTGCATCAGCTCCGGTCGCTGCGTCGCCGACGCGCCCGAGGCGTTCGACTTCGACGACGACGAGCTCGCCGAGGCCGTCCCCGGGCACCCGGGGCTGTCGGATGCCGCGCTGGTCGAGCTGGCCAGGGTGTGCCCGTCGGGCGCGATCCGGGTGCACGACGAGCTGGGCGCCGAGGTGGAACTCTGATGGGGGACGAGAGCTGATGGGCTTCCGACACGTGGTGCTGTTCCGGTGGACGTCCGAGAGCACCGCCGAGCAACGTGCCGGCGCGCTGGCTGCGCTGCAGCAATGGGGCCGCGACGCGGCCGGGTTCGGCACCCTGACCGTCGGCCCCGATGCTGCGCTGGCCGAGGGCAACTTCGACACGGCCGTGGTCGTCGACCTCCCCGACCGTGCGACTTACCTGGCCTACGCGGCCGACCCGCGGCACCAGCGGATGATCGCCGAGCACATCCGGCCGATCCTGCACAGCCGCGCCGCCGTGCAGCACGAGACCTGAGGCGAACCGATGGATCTGGGCATCGCAGGACGCAGGGCGGCCGTCGCCGCCGCGACGGCCGGGCTGGGCCGGGCCGCCGCCGCGGCGCTGGTCGCCGAGGGCGTGCAGGTGACGATCTGCGGCTCCGACGCGGGGCGGGCGGAGGCCGCCGCGGCCGAGCTGGGTACCGGCTGGACCGTCGCCGACCTCACCGACCCCGAGGCCGCCGCGCGGTTCGTCGAGCACGCCCGCTCTGCGCTGGGCGGGCTGGACATCCTCGTGGTCAACGGCCCTGGACCGCCGCCGGGCACGATCGCCGAGACCGCGCCGCAGACCTACCAGCCCGCGCTCGAGCGCAGCCTGCTCGCGCCGGTGCGGATGTGCCTCGCCGCGGTGCCGGGGATGCGCGCGCAGCGGTGGGGACGCATCGTCGCCATCACCTCGCTCGGAGTGCGCCAGCCCTACCCGAACCTGGCACTGTCCAACACCGCGCGCAGCGGTTTCACCGGCTTCCTCAAGACGCTGGCCCGCGAGGTCGCCGCCGACGGCGTCACGGTGAACTCGTTGCAGCCCGGGCTGCACGCCACGGCCCGTGTGACCAGCGTGTACGGTGACGATCCGGTCACCGACGGCATTCCGGCGGGGTGCATCGGGGCGCCGGCGGACTTCGGCAGGATCGTCGCGTTCCTGGCGTCGGCCCATGCCGGCTACCTGACGGGTACGGCGGTGCCGGTCGACGGCGGGGCCTACCAGGCCCTGCTCTGAGGTGGCTGCCACGATGGGCCGCCGGACCGGTGGCGGTGAAGGGCGGGGGAGAATGTCTCAGCAGAGCGTGATCGAGGAGCTGCAACGCCTCGGCATGTCCGGCTACGAGGCGAAGGCCTACGTGGCACTCGTCGGTGCCGGTACCCCGCTCAACGGCTACGAGGTCGCGAAGCGCTCCGGGGTTCCGCGCAGCACCGTCTACGAGACGCTGGGCAAGCTGGTCGGCCGCGGCGCGGCCTACGAGGTGCGCGCGGGTGAGGCCAGCGTCGGCTACATCTCGCTGCCGCCCACCGCGCTGCTCGACCGAATGCGCCGCGAGTTCGATCAGTCGATCGACGCACTGCGTCAGGCGTTGCCCGAGGTGGCCTCGCCGCCGCAGGTGCGCCTCGTGCACAACCTGTCGGACCGGGCGTCGCTGCTGGCCAGGGCCGAGGACGTCGTCGCCGCCGCGCGCAACGACCTGTTCCTGTCCGGGTGGCCGCAGGAGATCGAACCGCTCAAGCCGCTGGTGCGGCGCGCCTCCGACGAGGGCGTCGACGTGTCGGTCGTCTCGTTCGGTGAGGACCCCGAGCCCGTCGGGAACACCATCGCGCACCGGTTCTCCAAGCCCGAGGTCGTGCTGGAGAACCTCGGCTGCCGGCTGCTCGTCGTCTCCGCCGACCGGGAGCAGGCCGTGATCGGCGGCATCGTCAACGGCGACGCGTGGGGCGTCTACACCGACGACCCCGCCGTCGTACTGGTCGCGGTCGAGTACGTCCGCCATGACATCGCGATGCACCTGATCGCCGAGAAGTTCGACCTCGGGGAGTTCGAGCAGTTCTGGACCTCCGACCCGGCCGTGAACCGGCTCCGCGCCGACCACGGGGCCCCGGCCGCGCTGCTCAAGCGGAGCGCGGGGGGATCGTTGCCGCCGCGCCGTCCGCGCCGCCGGCCGTCGCAGCCGGGCTGACCGTCTCCCCGACCCGGCGGCAGCGCGCGAAGGCAGCCGCGCCGCCCAGCACCAGCACCGCCGAGATCGTCCACGCGAGGCCGTAGCCACCGGTCGCGTCGACGATCGCGCCGAACACCGGTGCCCCGATCAGTGCCCCCGCGTAGTAGCCGGCCATCGTCACGCCGGAGGCCCGGCCGACGGCGTGCGGCGCGGCGGCGACGACGGCCGCGTGCATGATCCCGACCGCCGACAGCTGCGCGACGGTCGCCACGACGAGCCCGGCGACCATCGGGACGGGTCCGGTGAACACCCCGGCGAGGAGCAGGCCCTCGCCGCCGAACGTGACCAGGCACAACCCCACGATGGCCGGGATGCGCGAGGCGGCCGCCGCGCGGTCCGAGCGGCGGGCGGCGAGCACCATCCCGCCGATCCCCGCGAGTGAGCCGCAGGCGGTGAACGCGCCGGCCAGCGTCAACGACAGGCCGCCCGCCTCGTGCAGGCACGCCACGACCCACGAGTAGAGCGGCTGCGAGCCCGCGATCAGCAGGAACGCGGCGATGGGGAACCAACCGAAGCGGCGCGGCAGCGTCCGGGCCGATGGCGAGCCGCGGCGCGTACGGCCGTCGGGCAGGACGACGGCGGCACACACCGCGACCGCGAGCACGATCACGGCGGTGCCGAGGTAGACCGGCTGCCAGCCCGCGGCCACCCCGGCCGCGGTGGCCACCGGGGCCGAGACGGCCACCAGCAGCGGCACGCCGGCCGTCTTGGTCGCGAGCGCGACGCCGTGGCGGTGGCGCGGTACCGCCACGGCCACCGCGATGTTGGTGCCGGCGTTGGTCAGGGCGTAGCCGAACCCGGCGGTCGCAGCGCAGGCCAGCAGCACCCCGTAGCCGGGCGCGAGCGCGCTGACGGCGAGCGTGGCTGCCACGAGCAGCAGGTCCAGCGTGATCGCCCGGCGCCCGCCGATCCGGTCGGCGACCCGGCCCGCGAACGGCGACCCGACGCCGGTGGCGCCGTAGAACACGCCGACGAGCACGCCGATCTGCGTCCGGGTCAGGTCGAGGTCGGACTGCAGGACCGGGGCGAGGAAGCCGGGGACGAACCCGAGGTAGGCGCCCAGCCCGGTGGCGAGCGTGCCGACCGCGACGGTGGCGGCCGGGCGGGCCGCCCGTTGCGCCCGCCCCGCCCCCGCTGCTGCCACCCGCTCAGGCGTTCGTGACGCCGAGTGAGAGCCCGCCGTCGATGGTCAGTACCGCGCCGGTGGCCCATTCCGCGCGGGCCAGGTACTCGACGGCCTCGGCGACCTCGTCGGGGGTGCCGCTGCGGCCCAACGCGTGCGCCGTGTCGAGGCTCTGCATGCGCTGTGCCGCCTCGGCGTCGTCGAACAGGCCCGCGCGCTGGTTGATCTCGGTCAGCACGCCGCCGGGACGCACGCAGCTGACCCGGACGCCCTGGGGGCCCAGCTCTGCGGCCAGCACGCCCGTCAGTGTCTCCAGCGCCCCCTTCGTCGCCGCGTAGGGCGAGGCTCCCGGGAAGGCGCGCTGCGTGTGCACGGACCCGAAGAAGACCACCGCGCCGTGGCTGTCGCGCAGGTGCGGCAGCGCCAGCCCGGTGAGCAGCATCGGGGCGATGGTGTTGGAGGTGAACACCTCGACGAGCCGGGCTTCGTCGAGGTCCTGCAGCGCGCCGCGGTACATGTTCCCGGCGCCGTGCACGAGCAGCTCCAGCCCGCCGCCGTGCTCGACCGCGGCGTCGAGGATCCGTTGCCGGTCGGCATCGTCGGTGACGTCACCGACGATGGCGAGTGCCCCGGTACCGGCCTGTGCGGCAACGGCCTCGATCTTCTCGGCGCGCCGGCCGGTGAGGGTCACCCGCGCTCCAGCGGCGACCAGTCGGGCGACGACCGCGGCCCCGATCCCCGAGCCCCCGCCGGTGACCAGCACCGACATGTCCTTGATCTCGCGTGTCATGCCGCCACCAGCCAGGCGATCGAGCGGCGCACGATCTCGCGGTGCTCCGGCACGTCGTAGGAGGGGGGGTGGTGGCCCAGCGCGTCGTAGACGACGCGGCCGCCACCGTGCTCGTGCGACCACAGCAGCGGCTGCCCGTCGGCGACGAGCAGGGGGTCCACGGCGGTGGCGTGCTCCAGATCGGTGTACACCTCGTCCTCGATCCCGAAGTCGGCCACGCCGGTGACGAGGCGATGGAACGGTGCGGCCACCGCCACGGCGACCGGGCCCAGCGGTGGGTGCGACGAGGCGCCCCAGCGCCACGCGCCGCCCAGTGCGGCCGCCCACTGCGGCCAGTCGTCGAAGCAGATGCTGGCAGTGTGCATGCCGAGCACGCCACCGCCGGCTCCCAGGTGCGCATCGAATGCCGCGCGCGCGTCGGGTGCGGGGGAGACGCCCTCGGCTGCCGCCCGGGTCCGGTACCGGTCCGGTGTGCCCGGGCCGGCCATCGTCCAGCGCAGCGCGTTGACGACGAGCAGCGCGGCCCCGGGCAGGGCCCGCAGCCCGGCGTCGACGTCCTCGTGGACCTCGGGGGCCAGCCCGTGCTCCTCGAGGAGGCCCACGAGGCAGGCCGTGGTGGCCGGGAAGTCGTGGGTCGGTCCCCCGGAGAGGACGATGGCACGGCGTGGCGCCATGGGGTGGGGCCTCCCTGTTCGAGGATCGACGTTAGGAATCTAACGTCGCCCTATGGTCAGAGCAAGCGACGCCCAGTAGCGTCGTTACCTGGATGACGACGACGAGGGGTGAGAATGACGCAATGGGCTGTGGTCACCGGTGCGGGCAACGGGATCGGCTCCGTGATCGTGCGCCTCGCGATCAAGGCGGGCTATCGCGTGGCGGCGTGGGACGTCGACGCGGCGGGTGTTGCGGCGCTCGCGTCCGAGCTCGGTGACGAGTGCGTCAGCTCGGTGGTCGACGTGGCGGACGAGGACTCGGTGCGGGCGGCGATCGACGCGCTGCCCGAGGCGCCGTCGCTGGTGGTGAACAACGCAGGCGTGGTCCGGTTCGGCCCGCTGTTGACGCTGTCGGCCGCCGACTGGCGCTCGGCGGTCGACGTGAACCTGACGGGCACCTTCCTGGTGTCGCGCTGCGCGGCCGGCCGGATGATCGAGGCTGGTGGCGGGGCCATTGTGAACATCTCGTCGATCAACGGGATCGCGGCGTCGCCGAACGCGGGCGCCTACACCGCCTCCAAGGCGGGGGTGATCATGCTGACCCAGCACATGGCGCTGGAGTGGGGCAGCGGCGGCGTGCGGGTCAACGCCGTGGCGCCCGGCCTGATCAACGCGGGGATGTCGGAGGCGATCAACGCCGACCCCGAGGCCCGCAGGTTGCGCCAGGCGCGCGTCCCGCTGGGTCGGCTGGGCACCGCGGAGGACGTGGCGGAGACGGTCCTGTTCCTCGGCTCCGACAAGGCCGCCTACCTCACCGGGCAGACGCTGGCCGTCGACGGCGGGATCACGGTGGGTGCGCTCGACAAGATGCCGCGGCCCGCCGTCGTCGACTCGGTCGGTCTCGACGGTGCGCGCTGATTCTGCGGTGATAGTCGTTGGTATCAGTACGTCGTCTTGCGGACCGATGCTGTCGCTCGCGGCGGGCACGGTGCTCGACCTCGCTCCCGATGCCGTCGTCGCCTGCGCGGCCGAGGCCGGGTACCCGCTGTGCGGGGTGCGCCTCGGTCGGCCACGGGCTGAGGCGGCCGGCGTCGCGGCCGCGCTGCGCGCCACCGGGGTCGGGCTGCTCGACGTGGAGGTGGTGCGGCTGCTCCCCGGGCCGCTCTCCGACGCCCACCGCGAGCTCGCCGGGACCGCGGCGACGCTGGGTGCGCGCTTCCTGCTCACCGTCTCCCAGAACCCCGATGAGGCGGAGACGATCGATCGGGTGGCCGAACTGGCCGCCCTGCTCGCGGGTTCCCGCACTCGGATCGCGCTCGAACCGATGGCCTTCACCGCGCTGCGCACGCGTGCCGACGCCGAGCGGGTGGCGCGCTGCGTGCCGGGCACCACCGTGCTGCTCGACCCGCTCCACCTCTACCGGGCGGGTACCCCTCTCGATGTCGCCGCCGATCCCGCCCTGACCGGGTACGCGCAGCTCACCGACGTCGGGAGCAGCGCACCGCCGTCCGATCTGGCTCACGAGGCGCGCCACGACCGCATGCCGCCCGGCGAGGGCGTGCTGGCGCTGGCGGGCTTCGTGGCGGCACTGCCGCCGGATGTGCCGCTCTCGGTGGAGGTGCAGTCCGATCGCCTCGCCGCGGAGCTCGACCCGCTCGCCCGGGCCCGCCACGTCCGCGCCGCCGCCCAGCGCTGCACTACGGGGGTGGCGGGTTCGTGACGGTCCACGTGCACGGCTGGCCGGGGGCCTCCGGCGGGGCGACGGTCCAGGCGTCGCCCGCGTGCGCCCTGATGCTCGTGACGCACCGGGCGCAGTAGCGTGGTCGCCCGCCCGGCATCCCGGGCACCTCACCCTCGGCCACCGTGGTCACGTCCGGGTTGGCCGCCCAGTGGCGCCCGCCACTGCCGCACGCGTGCCGGAACGTCGTGACCGGGCCGTCCACCGCCACGGTGCCCAGTGACCCGTGGGCGCGCAGCAGCGCGGCGATTTCGGCGGCATCGACCCCGGTGCCGGCGCCGGGGTCGAGGAGGTCGTCGATGCCGACCGAGGTGTCCTCGATCAGCCGGGTGATCACCTCGGTGACCGGCCGCCCGTCCGAGGCCACGTCGAGCAGCTGCACCAGCAGCGCGACGAGCCGGTCGTGCAGCGCGCGCCAGCGGCCGTGCTCCTCGTCGACGAGTGCGAGCACCCGCGGGTCGACGGGCGGGTCGAACGCGCGCAGCAGATCCGGCAGCTGCCGCAGGTGCAGCTCGGCGTCCGGCATCAGCGCAGGTAGGACGCGACGAGCTCGTCCGAGTCGAGGAGGTCCGCGGAGGCGCGCGTGAGCTCGTTGCGCCCGCCGCGCAGGATGTAGGTGCGGTCGGACACCTTCAGCGCCGCGGCCTGCTGCTCGACCACGAGGAACGTCACGCCGGTCTCGCGCAGCTCCCGCACCACCTCGAACAGCTCGCGCACGATCCGTGGCGCGAGCCCGAAGGACAGCTCGTCGATGAGCAGCAGCCGGGGCTTGCTCATCAGGGCCCGGCCGAGCGCGAGCATCTGCTGCTGCCCGCCCGAGAGCGATGACGCGGAGGTCGTCAGACGCCCGGCCAGTTCGGGGAACAGGCCGAGCACCCGGTCGCGGTCGGCCCGCGCCGTGGCGGCGGTGACCTTTCGGGCGGCCAGCCCCAGGTCGAGGTTCTCCCCGACGCTGAGGGTCTGGAAGATCCCGCGGCCCTCCGGGAGCTGGCACAGGCCCAGGCGGGCGCGCCGGTCGGGGGTGAGCCTGCCCAGCTCCGAGCCTGCGAACGTGATCCGTCCCGACCACAGTGGCAGCACCCCCGACAGCAGCCGCATCAGCGACGTCTTGCCGGTGCCGTTGGGCCCGAGCACGGTGACGATCTCGCCCTCGGCGACGGTGAGCGACACCCCGTGCAGGACCTCCAGGCTGCCGTAGCCGGTCTTGGCCTGATCAATCTCCAGCAGCAACGTCGGCTCCCAGGTAGGCCTCGACGACAACGGGGTCGCGCAGGACGTCTTTCGGCGCTCCGGACTGGATGATGCGTCCGAAGTGCAGGACCGCGACCGCCGGGCACAGCCGCGTGATCAGCTCCAGGTCGTGCTCGATGATCATGACGGCGGCGCCGGGGCGGTGCCGCATCCAGGAGTTGAGGCCGGTCACGAGCTTGTCGACGTCCTCGGCGCCGAGACCGGCCGCCGGCTCGTCGAGCAGGAGCAGGGTGGGGTCGTTGAGCAGGGCGCGGGCGACCTCGATGATCTTCTGGCTGCCGATCGGGAACCCGCCGGCTGCACCGTCGGGCATCGCACCGAGGCCGAGGTCGGCGAGCAACTCGTAGGCGCGGTCGCGCTGCGTGCGCTCGTTGCGCCGGGCCATGGGGAGCCCGAACAGCTCCGCGAGGTGGCCGTAGCGGTAGTGACGGGTGCCGCCGACCATGACGTTCTCGACCGCGGAGAGGTTCGGGATGAGGCGTGGGGTCTGGAAGGTGCGCGAGACGCCCCGCCGGGCGACCCGGCTCGGCGCGATCCCGAGCACGCTGCGACCACCGACCCGGACGTCGCCCGCGTCGGGCTGCAGGTAGCCGGAAACCACGTTGAGGCAGGTCGTCTTGCCCGCGCCGTTGGGTCCGATCAGACCGGTGAAGCCCGGTTGCACGGCGAGCGTCACCCCCTCCAGCACGACGTTGCCGCCGAAGGACTTGCTGACGTCCACGAACTCGACGACGGGTGCCACCGGTGTGGCTTCCTGGACGGTCATGGGGTCTCCTCGGCGACGTCGCTACCCGTCGATCCTCGACGCCATGGCAACCGGGCCGCGAACCGGGAGTCCCCGATGGTGCGCGCCAGGGAGGTGAGCCCGCCGGGCAGCAGCGCGATGGCGAGCATGAGCACCAGCCCGTAGGCGATCGCCTGCTGGTCACCGAGGTCCTGGAAGAACTCGGTCAGCACGATCGCGAACCCCGCCCCGACCAGCGGGCCCCACAGCGATCCCGCCCCGCCGACGAAGACCATGACCAGCATCGGGACCAGCAGGTTCATCTGGAACATGGCGGGGAAGATGAACGTCTGCAGCTGCGCGTACAACGTGCCGGCGACGGCGGCGACGAACCCGGAGAGGCCGAACGCGACGAGCCGGTAGCGCAGCGCCGACACCCCGAGCGAGCCGGTGAGCTGGCCCAGGTCCCGCACCGCCTGCAGCGTCCGGCCGAAGCGACCGATGAGCGCCCGGCGCACCAGGAAGAACGTGATCGCGGCGACGGTGAGCACGATGAAGTAGGTCGACGCGCTGTCGTTGATGCCCGGCAACGAGAACACCTCGACGTTCATGCCGCCGCCGCCACCGGTGATCGGCTGGGCGAAGGTCAGCAGCTCGACGATCGCCATGCCCAGTGCCAGCGTGGCGATCGCGAGGAAGAACCCGCGCAGGCGGATCGCCGGGAACCCGATCACGACCGCGAGCAGTGCTGCCGCGAGCCCCGCCAGCGGGATCGTGAGCAGGAACGGGACGCCGCCCGCGGTGGCGACGGCACTGCCGTAGGCACCGACGGCGAAGAGCGCGGCGTGGGCCAGTCCGATCTGCCCGGACCAGCCGA
Organism: Pseudonocardia sp. GCM10023141; assembly: GCF_042653605.1. Lineage (NCBI taxonomy): Bacteria > Bacillati > Actinomycetota > Actinomycetes > Pseudonocardiales > Pseudonocardiaceae > Pseudonocardia > Pseudonocardia sp. GCM10023141. The sequence continues at coordinate 125,835 of NZ_JBHSIR010000027.1, read as the reverse complement.
CGAGCAGGTTGAACCCGATCGTCGAGACGGCGTAGACGAGGGTGAGGCTCACGACGAACACGATGTAGGTGTTGGCCATGAACGGCACCGCGAACAGCACGACGAGCGCGGCGATGGCGAGGACCGCCTTGCGGGGGCCCGACCCCCGCTTCGCCGTTCGGCCGGCCGCGGCGTTCGCCGCGATCCCCGAGACGACGGCGGCGGGCAGCCCCCGGTCGCCGGGGGTGGCCGTGGCGACAGTGGTCTCGGCGGTGTCAGACATCGCGCAACCTCATCCCCTTCGTGAAGCCGTCGGGGCGCAGTACCAGCACCAGGAACACGACGAGCAGCGCCACAGAGAACTGGGCGGCGGTCGAGATGTAGGTCCCGACCAGCTGCTGGACGATGCCGAGTATCAGACCGCCCGCGAAGGTGCCCAGCAGCGAGGTGAACCCGCCCATCGTCGCGGCGACGAAACCGTAGATGATCAGTGACGCCGGGGTGAGTGTCGACACGAGCGCCGACTGCGCCTGCAGCATCACCGTGACCGCTGCGATGAGGCCGCCGAGGCCCCACGCGATGGCCGAGAGCCGACCGGCGTTGACCCCGACCAGCCGGGCCGTGGCCCGGTTCTCGGCGACGGCGCGCATCTGGGCGCCGACCGGGCTCCGGAAGAACGCGGTGATCGCGATCGCGCCGAGCAGCCCCACCACGATCGACACGATCTGGGAGACCCCGATCCCGACGCCGCCGCCGAGCGCGACCGTCGCACCCGTCCACGGAGCCCGGAAGCTGCGCGGGTCGTGGCCCCAGACCAGCCCGATCAGCGCGTTGAGCGCCAGCGAGAGGCCGATCGTCATGAGCAGCAGCGGGAAGTGCCCGTACCTGGCCAGCCGCCGCATGAGCGCGACGTCGATGAGGACGCCGAGCAGTACCCCGGAGACGAGGGTGGCCGCGACCGCGAGCCAGAACGGCACGCCCGCGACGGCCAGTGACATGCCGACGTACGTCGCGACCAGGCCCATGTCGGCCATGGCGAAGTTCGGCACGTCGGCGGCCTTCATCACCACCACGATGGCCAGCCCGAGCAGGGCGAACCAGCTCCCGGACTCGAGACCGCTGACGAGTGTCTGCAGCATGGTCGCCTACTGGGCAGCCGTGAACGGCTGCTCGACTACCCACTTGCCACCCGTGTACTTCGCGATGCCGGCCTGCTGGGCGCAGGTGTGGCCGCCGGGCAGCGGGCCGCACTGGATGTCGGGGATCATGCCGAGCTTGATCGGGTTGGTGGCGAGGCCCTCGGCGGTGGTGGTGAAGTTGGTGTAGGACAGGTCCTTGCCCATGCGCTTGACCAGCTCGGCGAAGGCCATGACGTAGCTGTAGGTCTGCAGGGAGAACCCGCTCGTGCCCTGGTCGCCCTGGTAGCTCTTGGCCAGGGTGCGCCAGTGCTCGACCGCCGGGTTGTCGGTGGAGACCGTGTCGGCCTGCATGCCGCCGAGGAAGCCCTCCGCCGCGGCGCCCGCCGGGCCGACGGCGCTGGGCCCGCCGGTTCCGGCGCCGCCCTGGTCGGCGAACACGGGCCCGGTCATCCCGCCGGCTCGCAGCTGCTTGAGGATCAGTGCCGCCGACGTGTTGTCCTCGGCGATCAGCACGGCCTCCGGCTTGGCCGCGAGCACGTTGTTCACCGCCGAGCTGACCTCGGTGTTGCCCGACTGGGTCGTCTCGTTGGCGACGATCTTCATCTCGGGGTGCTTGGGCATCTGCGCGGCGAGCGCCTGCTTCGCCGAGACGCCGAGGTCGTTGTCCTGCTGGATCACGGCCAGGCGCTGCACGCCCTTCTTGGCGAAGTAGTCGATCGCGACCTGGTCCTGGCTCGCCCGCGTCGCGGAGAGCAGGTACACCTCGGACTGGTTCGGGTCGGCCGGGGAGATCGGGCCCCAGACCGGGGTGTGGTTCTGCGCGATGAACTGCCAGGTTCCCGGCAGGCCCTGCGAGCCCGCGGGCGCGACGAGGGCGTAGACCTTCTCCTGCGAGACCAGGCGCCGGACGTTGGTGACCACCCGGTCGGCGGTGTAGCCGTCGTCGAGGATCACGAGGTTGACCTTGCGGCCGTTGATGCCGCCGCTGCCGTTGAGCTCGTCGACCGCGATCTTCATCCCGGCCTGCAGGCCCTGCCCGGCGACCGCGGCGGTGCCGGTGATCGGCAGCGTCGCGCCGATGGTGATCTGGTCGTTCGTGACCCCGGGGGGTGCCTGCGCCGGGCCGCCGGAGGAGCCGGAGCTCGAGACGTTTCCGCATGCTGTGGCGAGCAGGGCCGTGACGGCCGCTGCTGCGAGCAGGAGTGGCTTGCGAGCCATCCGGGTCCTCCGCATCGAGTGGGTGCGGGACGTATGACGTCCGCAACGTGGCCGAAATCTATGGGCAACGAATTACGTCGTCAAGGCTCTAACGACGATCGGAGTCCAGCTGATCCGATCGCCGAGGCGTCGAGGCTCGCCACACCGGGCCGGCCGATGAGGGCGAGCGTGCGGTCGATCTCGTCACGGAGGATCTCCAGGGTCCGTTCGACCCCCGCGGTACCACCGGCGGCGAGGCCGTACACCCAGGGGCGTCCGACCAGGCAGGCCCGGGCCCCCAGCGCGAGTGCCTTGACCACGTCGCTGCCGCGGCGCACGCCCCCGTCGAGCAGCACGTCGACCTCGGCCGCCACCTCGGCGACCACTTCGGACAGGACGTCGAGCGCGGCCGGCACCGAGTCGGCCTGGCGCCCGCCGTGGTTGGACACCGCGACCGCACGGCAGCCGACGTCGACGGCGCGCCGGGCGTCCTCGCCGGTCATGACGCCCTTGAGCATCACCGGCCCATCGAAGCGCCGGACCATCCGTTCCAGGTCGTGCCAGGTGTGCGCGGGGTTGAGCAGCCCGGTGGTGTGCGCGGCGAGCCCGCTCGTGCCGCGCGCGTCCGGCATCAGGCCGGTGAAGTTGGCGTACGTCGGCTTCGGGTGGGTCAGCAGGCCAACCAGCCATGCCGGGTGTCGCAGCAGGTCCCAGCCCGTGCGCAGGCTGACCGCCGGTGGGACGGTGAGGCCGTTGCGCAGGTCCTTCTCCCGGGCGCCGACCACCGGGACGTCGACGGTCACGACCATCGCCTCGTAGCCGCTGTCGCGGGCCCTGTCGATCAGGGCGTCCACCATGGCGCGATCGCCCCACGGGTAGAGCTGGAACCACTGCGGCGAGGGCACCGAGGTGGCGACGTCCTCCAGCGACACGCTCGATCCGGAGCTCGTGACCGACACTGTCCCGAACCGGTGCGCCGCGGCCGCCGCGGCGAGCTCGCCCTCGTGGCCGACCATGCGCATCAGCCCCGTCGGCCCGAGCACGACCGGTATCGCGAGCCGGCGGCCCAGCACGGTGACCTCCTGCGGGCGCTCGCTCACATCGACCAGCACCCGGGGCCGCAGCGTCCACCGGCGGAACGCCTGCTCGTTGTCCCGCAGCGTCTGCTCGTCCTCGGCGCCACCGTCGACGAAGTCGAACACCATCCGCGGCAACCGCCTGCGCGCCGCCGCGCGCAGGTCGGCCACGCTGATCGCGGTGCGTCGCCTCACGCGCGCCTCCCCGGCGTCGTCCTGCACACCACGGCGTCGGACGGCGCCGCGGTTCCGAACGACCGGCGGGTCAGTCCTCGCGCAGCACGGCGAACAGGTCGGGGTCGCTGCGCAGCAGCCGCCGGTAGTTCGCGGTCCACATCTGCTCGCGGAAGGCGTTCTTCAGGTAGGCCCCGCGGTAGCTCTCCGCGATCGTGCGCGGCAGCGGCTTGCCGCCCACGGTCATGGCCGCGAGCTGGTACCCGGCGCACAGCTCCATGATCAGCGCCTCCATCGTGACGCGCTCGAGCGTGTCGCCGACGTGCAGCGAGCCGTGGTGGCCCATCAACAGCGCCTTGCGCCCGCCGAGCGCGGCCACCATGAGCTCGCCCTCCTCCGACGGCACGAGGTCGGGGTCGTCCACCCACGGGACGACCTCGTCGAGCAGCAGTGCGGCGTAGTCGTAGTAGACGCCGAAGGGCGTGTCGGTGGTGCTGAGCACCGCCATGTTCTTCGCGTGCGTGTGGATGACGCAGTTGACGTCGGGCCGGGCGCGGTAGATCGAGGCGTGGAAGTTGATGCCCGGCGACGGCGGGATCGGGGCCGGCTCCAGCACGCTCAGGTCGAAGCCGACCTTGCTCACGTGCTCGGGCATCGTCTCGTCGAAGTACTGGAACGGCGTGACGAGGAACGCCTCCTCGCCGGGCACCCGCAGGCTGACGTGACCGCCCACCTGGCTGTCGAGGCCCTCGCGGTGCAGGATCCGCCGCGCCGCCGCGATCTGGAAGCGGGGATCGCTCTCGGTGACGACGGGGTGCGGCGTCGAGGAATGGCTCTCCGTGAGACTCATCGGGTCCTCCGGTCCGGTCGCCGCGTCAGTGCGGCGTGTCGCCTGGCCGCCGAGGCTAGCCCGATTCGCGAGAGCGGCGCTAGTGTCCTAGTGACGCTTTTCCGAGTGGTGAGGAGGCCCGAATGGCGGGACGGATCGGCGTGCTCGGTGCCGGCGGCATGGGCACGGCCTTCGCCGCACATCTCGCCCGGGCCGGGCACGACGTCGTCCTGATCGGCCGCGGGAGTGCCCACGTCCGGGCGCTGGCCACCGGCCCGCTGTGGGTGAAACCGCCCACCGGGCCGCCGTGGTCGGTTGCGGTCCCGGTCGCCGCGCACGCCGATGATGTCGCGCCCGGCAGTCTCGACGTGCTGCTCCTGCTCACCAAGGCCTACGACCTGGCCGGGGCGGCCCGCAGTGCGGCGCACGTGCTGGCACCCGGCGGGGTGGCGATCCCGCTGCAGAACGGGCTCGGCACCGACGTGCCGGTCGCGCACGTGTTCGGCGGTGGCGCCGCGCTCGTCGGGACCACCACCGTCGGAGCGGCGCTCGCGGAGCCCGGGCGGATCACCGTCTCCGTGTCGACGGCGGCGGGCGACTCGCTGACCAGCATCGGGCCGATGGGGCACGCCACCGCGGAGGCGGGGCGCGGGACCGCGGTCGCGGCTGCGCTGACGGCAGCGGGCCTGCCGACCGCGTCGACCCCGGCGGTGGCCGAGCTGATCTGGGGCAAGCTCGCGTTGGCGGCGATGAGCCCGCTCAGCTCGGTGCTGCGGGTGACCGTCGCGACGGTCTGGAGCAGCGCCGCGGGTCGGGCTCTGGTGCAGCGCATGTTCGACGAGGTCGTCGCCGTGGCCGCGGCGGAGGGCGTGGCGCTCGACCGGGACGCGGCATGGGCGCACGCCACGCGCACCTTCGCCGGCACGGGCGAGCACTACACGTCCATGTGCACCGACGTGCGGAGGGGCCGGCCCACGGAGCTGTCGAGCATGGGCGGCGCGGTGCGCGCCCTCGGCGAGCGCCACGGGGTGCCGGTACCGGCGCATGCGGCGGTCGTCGACCTGCTCGGCCTCGCCGGCGTGCGCTGAACAGGGGAGGGGAAGCCGTGCGTGCTGCTGTCACCACCGGGCCGGGCCGGATCGCGGTCGAGGCGGTCCCGGACCCCGACCCGGGCCCGGATGACGCCGTCGTCGCGGTCGGCGCCGTCGGGCTGTGCGGCACCGACCTGCACATGTTCCTGGGGGAGCGCCACGACACGGGGTTCCCGCTGCGCCAGGGGCACGAGGTCGGTGGCACCCTCGCCGTGCTGCCGGCAGGCTACTCCGGACCGCTGCAGGTCGGGCAGGTCGTGACGGTCGACCCGGCGATCCCGTGCGGCGGCTGCCGGCCGTGCCTGCGCGGGAGCTGGCCCGCCTGCCGGGCCTTCCGCGCGCTCGGCGTGGCGCTGGCCGGTGGGCTGGCCGACCGGGTCGTCGTGCCGGTCGGGCAGTTGCACGACGCGGCCGGGCTGACGGTGTCGGAGGCAGCGCTGGTCGAGCCGTTCTCGATCGCCGCGATGGCGCTGGCCAGGGCCGAGCTGGTGGGCGGGGAGCGGCTGCTCGTGACCGGTGGCGGCCCGATCGGGCTGGCCGTCACGGTCTCGGCGGTGGCCGCGGGGCACCGCGTCATGGTCTCCGATCCGCTGCCCGCCCGGCGCGCGCTCGCGGGCGAGCTGGGCGCCGAGCGCGTCGTCGACCCCGCCGCGACCGCGTCGGCCGTCGCCGAGTGGACCGGCGGTGCCGGTGCCGATGTGGCCGTCGAGGCGTCGGGCACGCGGTCGGGGCTGGCCGCGTCGGTCGACGGGGTGGGGGCCGGGGGCCGCCTCGTGATCGTCGGGGTGGCCGCGCACGACCTGGTGGTGCCGGTGCCGCGGATCCTCTTCGACGGGGTGACCGTCGTCGGGGCGCGGGCCGGGCTGTTCCCGCCCGCGCTGGCGACGGTCGCGGCGAACCGGCAGGCCGTCGCGCGGTTCGCGAGCGCGACGTACGCCCTCGCCGACGTCGGGGCGGCGTTCGCGCACGCGATCGAGCGGCCCGCGGAGGTCGTGAAGGTCCTGGTGGCTCCGTGACCCGTGTGCCAGACTGCGCTGAGACCTACTAGTCGTCAGTGATCTGACGTCGGGTGGGTGGACGACGATGTTCGAGGAGGTACCGTGGGCGGCGGCACGCTGATCACCGGAGGCAAGGTCGTCGACGGGACGGGCGCTGCGGCGCGTCCCGGTGAGGCGGTGCTCCTGCGCGACGGACGCATCGCCGCGCTCGGCGCTGCCGCGCTCGCGCAGGCCGGTCCCGACGACGCTCGTATCGACGCGACCGGGCGCACGGTGATGCCCGGGCTGATCGACGCGCACACCCACCTGACGTTCGGCGAGCCGACCGGCAACGACGAGCTGTTCCACCACCGCACCGAGGCCTACAGCTCGATGCTGTCGGCCTACAACGCGCGCAAGGTGCTGCGGGCCGGTGTCACCAGCGTGCTCGACGCCGACTGCCTCTGGAACATCGGCGTGGAGCTGCGCGACGCGATCGAGGCGGGGATCGTCGAGGGGCCGCGGATGCGGGCCGGTGGCCAGGCGCTGATGACGATGCTGGGCGGCACGGCCGGGCGGATGATCGCCGATGAGGGCACCACGGCCTACGCCACGGTGGTCAAGGGCCGCGACATGATGGTCAACGAGATCCGCCGGCAGATCAAGTACGGCGTCGACTGGATCAAGATCATGGTGACGGGCCTGATCCCGTCGATGAAGGGCCCCGAGGTCAAGGTCTGGAACTTCGACGAGCTGCGCATCGTCTGCGACACAGCCCACGAGCTCAACACCAAGGTCGTCGCGCACTGCCGCAACTCCGAGAGCACCCGCGACGCCGCCCGCGCCGGGGTCGACCTGATCTACCACGCGTCCTACCTGGATGACGAGGCGCTCGAGGCGCTGGTCGAGTCCGGGGCGTCGCTGTGCCCGACGTTCACGCTGCTGGGCAACCTCGCCGACTACGGCGCGAAGGTCGGCAGCGCGCCCGAGCTGCTCGAGGTGTTCCGCGCCGAGATCGAGGTCACCGCGAAGCAGATGGCCAAGGCCCACGCCGCGGGCGTCCGGTTCCTCACCGGCTCGGAGACGGGCTTCGCGGTCACCCCGGTCGGCGAGTGGCACGCCCGGGAGCTGGAGATGTTCGTCCAGTACATGGGCATGACTCCGATGGAGGCGATCGTCGCGGCCACCCGCAACGGGGCCTTCGCCATGCGGATGGAGGGCGAGGTCGGCACGCTGGAGGCCGGCAAGGTCGCCGATGTACTCGTGGTCGACGGCGACCCGCTCGCCGACGTGCGCGTGCTGCAGCGCAAGGACGCGATCGCCGAGGTGTTCAAGGCGGGCAGGCGGATCGACCTCGTCACCCCGATACCGGAGCACAGGCAACGGACGTCGGACCAGGTGCGGTTCCTGGCGGCGTGCCCGCTGACCCGCTCGCTGGCGTTCACCGAGGAGCAGCTGGAGCGCCTGTCCCATGTCTGAACCGACCGCCGGTGCGCCGCGAGTGATCGACGTCCACGCCCACGCCGTGCTGGCGATGGCCGAGGGAGCGGCCGGGGCGGCCGGGCCCGAGCTGGGCACCGGGCCCGATGGCACCCCCTTCTACCGCGTCGGCGAGTACGTCCTGCACGGCGTGAAGTACGCCGGCAGCCCGTTCATGGACGTGGACGTGCGCCTCGCCGCGATGGACGCGACGGGCGTCGACCTGCAGGTGCTCTCGCCCAACCCGATCACCTACTTCAACGGCCTCCCGGCCGCCGCGGCAGCGGAGTACGCCCGTGCGCACAACGACGCACTGGCCGAGCTCGCCGGGAAGCACCCCGGCCGGCTCCTCGCCACGGCGCAGCTGCCGGTGCAGGACATCGCGGCGGCGGTCGCCGAGGCCCGGCGCGCCGTGGCGCAGCTCGGGATGGTCGGTGTCTACATCGACACCGACCCGGCCGGTCGCACCCTCGACGACCCCGAGCTCGACCCCCTCTACGAGGCGCTCGTCGATCTCGACGTGCCGCTGTTCGTGCACCCGTCGCCGCTGGGCTCCGCGGGCCCGGCCGACGACGTGCGGCTGCGCCGGTTCGACATGGACCTGCTGTTCGGGTTCGCCTACGACGAGACCCTCGCCGTCGCGGCGCTGGTGTTCGGCGGGGTCATGGAGCGCCACCCGGGCCTGGACGTGTGCGTCTCGCACGGCGGGGGAGCGGCGGCGTTCGTCTCCGGCCGGTTCGCGCGCGCCGTCGAGAAGCGGCCGTGGGCGGGAAAGGCCCTGCGCGAGAACGGGTTCGACCACTACTACCGGCGGATCTGGTTCGACACCCACGTGCACGACGAGCTGTCGCTCGACCTGCTGGTGGCCCACGCCGGCACCGAGCGTCTCGTGTTCGGCACGAACTTCGCCGGCTGGGACTCGGGCGCGGGCGAGGCGCCCGGTGGCGAGCTGGGGCAGGCGCTGGCCGGGAACGCGGCCCGGCTCCTGCGGCTCTGATCGGTGGCCAGGCGGTTCGGCGTCGGCCTCTACACCGGGCAGGGATCCGATGCCCGCGGTGCCGACTACCGCGACGCGGTCGCGCTGGCGGTCGCCGCCGAGGAGGCGGGCTTCGACTCGTTCTGGGTGACCGAGCACCACGGCCTGCCCGACGGGTACCTGCCGTCGCCGCTGACGCTGCTGGCCGCACTGGCTCCGGCCACCGAGACGATCCTGCTGGGCACCGGGTTGCTGCTGGCTCCGCTGCACCACCCGCTGCGGATCGCCGAGGACGCCGCCGTCGTCGATCGGCTCAGCGGCGGGCGGCTCGTGCTGGGCCTCGGCCTGGGCTACGCCGAGCACGAGTACGCGGCGTTCGGGGTCGACCCGGCCACCCGGGGCGTCCGGCTCACCGCGCTGGTCGAGGCGTTGCGCGCGGCCTGGACGGGGGAGCCGTTCAGCAGCCGGCGGCTCGGGCTGCACGACGTCCGGGTGACGCCGACCCCGGTCCGGCCGATCCCGATCTGGCTCGGCGGGTACGCCGCGGCGGCGGTCGAGCGCGCGGGACGGACCGCCGACGGGCACCTCGTCGGCCGCGGCGATCCGCACATCGTCGCGGCGGCATCGGCGCAGCTCGCTGCGGTGCGCGACCCGCTCGACCCCTCGTTCACCCGCGGGGTGAACCTCGCCTGCGTGCTCGACGGGCCCGGCGGCGGTGCGGCGTCGGCCCGGGCCGCGTTCGCCAGCCAGCAACGGGGCTACGAGGCCATGCAGGCGGGGCGGGGGGTCTACGCCGGGCTCGTCGGGGACCCCGCGGGCACGTCGGGTCTCGCGCTCGGGGAGATCGACGGTTACCTCCAGGTCGCCGGGGACGTCGAGCAGGTGGTGGCCGGGGTGCGCTCGGTGCTCGACGCGCTGAGCGGGTGGGCCGACGTGCACGTGGTGCTGCGGCTGCTGTTCCCCGAGGCCGACCTCGATGTCCAGCGCCGCCGGCTCGCGACCTTCGGGGAGCACGTGCTGCCCCGCCTACGCTCGTCAGGACAGGAGTGACCATGCGTCTCGAGGACCGGGCCGCCGTCGCCGATGTGCTCGCGCTGTACTGCGAGCGCGTCGACGAGTACGACATCGAGGCCGTCGCCGCGCTGTTCACCCCCGACTGCGTCACCGACTACGGACCCGGCCGGGGCGGGCTCGTCACGGGCCGGGATGCGGTGCGTGATCGGATCGCTGCCGGTCAGGCGCAGTTCCGGCGCACGCACCACCAGCTCGGGCAGAGCCGGGTCGTCTTCGACCCGGCCGATCCCGATCGGGCGAGCGCGACAACCTACGTCACGGCGACGCACGAGGAGTGGCACGGGCGCGGGTGGCGAGCGCACCTGCGCTACCTCGACGTGCTGACCCGCACGGGGGCCGGCTGGCTGCTGGCCGAGCGGCGCGTGCACGCCGCGGTGATCGAGAACCGGCCCGAGATCAGCTGGGAGTGGGTGCCGCGCCGGCGCCCTGGCGGACAGCCGCCTGCCGGGTGAGGTCAACGGTGGTCGGCGACGACCGCGTCCGCGCCCCAGGGTGTGACGGGTGCGCTGCGGTCGAGGAAGCGGTCGGGCAGGTCGTCGACGAGGTCCCACGTGGCCGACAGCCGCCCGAACCCGACGAAGACGGCCAGCTGCACACCCAGCTCGACGATCTCCGGCTCGGTGAAGTGCGCGCGCAGGGCGTCGAACACGGCGTCGTCGACCGCGAGATGATCGGTTGCCACGAGATCGGCGTACCGCAGTGCCGCGCGCTCGGCCGGGGTCAGGTCGGCGGCCTCGGCGGGCCGCTCAAGGGAGCACACGAGCGCCTCGGTGACACCGTCGTCGGCGCCGCTCTTCGTCCGCAGCGCCATGCAGCTGCGGCACTGGTTGTGGAACGCGACCCGCAGCCGGACCAGCTCGACCAACCGTGGCGGCAGCGCCGTGGCGGCGGCCAGCCGGCTGCGGAATGCCAGGAACGCCGCCGTGATGTCCGGGCGCTGGGCGAGGACCCGGAGCAGCCCCAGTCCCTGCGGGTCCCCGAGCGCCGGTCCCAGCGTGGTGCGGAGCTCGGGTGCGAACTCGGCGGGGGCGAGTGCGTGCAGGCGGGCCATCGGGTGCTCCTGTTCGGTGTAACGGGGGCGTTCCGGAAAGGGTGGCCGATCGTGGCAGCGTCGGAAGGTCGTCGTGATAGTGACGACGCTAGCCCGGTGACCTCGATCGTGACAGTAGCGAAGTGATTGCAGGCCGCAAGCATCATCCGCGATCGCGCACTCGGCTTCCTCTTGCGTCTGGCATCGACCGACGTTAGCGTCCTAACGCCGATCATGGTGATGGGTCGAGGAGGCGTCATGCGGGTACTCGTCACGGGAGCGGCGTCGGGCATCGGTGCCGGTACCGCCGCTCTGCTGGCCGAACAGGGTTGCGACGTCGTGGGCGCCGACCTGTTGCCCGGCGTCGGGCAGGTGCAGCTCGACGTGGCCGAACAGGACTCCTGGGACGCGGTGCTCGACGCGGCCGGGCCGCTCGACGCCATGGTCAACTGCGCTGGCTTCCGCAGCCGCGCGCCGCTGGTCGACCTCGAGGTCGAGGAGTTCGACCGGATGCTGGCTGTGCATGTCCGTGGCACGTTCCTGGGGATCCGGGGCTGCGCGCGTCGCTGGATCCGGGACGGGAGACCGGGCGCGGTGGTGGCCATCAGCTCGGTCACCGGTACCCACGCCGTCGCCGGGCAGGTGCACTACGTGGCGGCCAAGGCGGGCATCGCGGGGCTGGTCCGGGCCGCGGCGGTCGAGCTCGCCACGGCGCAGATCCGGGTGAACGCGATCGCTCCCGGCGTGATCGCCACGCCGATGACCGCCGACAAGCTCGGCGACCCCGCGCAGCGCCGATGGCTGCTGGACCGCGTACCGACGGGCGCACACGGCGAGGTCGCCGACATCGCGGCCGCCGCGGCCTACCTGATCTCAGCGGCGGCGGCCTACGTCACGGGCGTCGTCCTGCCCGTCGACGGCGGATGGACCGCCTGCTGATCGACGGCATCGACGCGCCGCTGTTGCTGCCGGGTGGACCGGATCGAGGTGTCCGGCGTCCGGTACGGCTACGGGAGTGGGCCGGATGTCGTGCACCGGGGTGGACCTCACGGTGCAGCCAGGAGCGCGGCTCGCTGTGGTCGGGCCGTCCGGGTGCGGGCAAGACGACGCTGAGTCGGCTGCCGGCCGGTGTGGACACGCCGCGACCGGGTCGGTGACGGTGGGGCGCCGGGCCCGCGAATCAGCCGCGACGGTCTACTAGGTTGTTTCGCTGCAGTCCGGACTCGCGGCAGTGATGGCGTGGACAACGGACGGGGATCGAGGACGGGTGTCGTCGCGAAGGGCGGCGAGCTCCCGCCAGGCGCTGATCAACAGCAGTGCCGTGGCAGGACCGTCACTGGGATGGAACGACGGGGCGCTTCGCCACACCTGGAGGTAGGCCCGTGCAGTGGCCTGCTCGGCGACATCGGTTTCCTTCCCCAGTGCACCCCGCATGAGCCCGAAGACCATTGCAGCGGTCAGATCGTAAAACGCGGCGAAGGCGTCCACGTCACCGTGACCGGCGGCCGCCAACAGATCATCGATCGCGGCTCCTGGCGAGTGCTGACCCTGCAGCTCGTCCACGGGCGCACGCCCACCGTCGGATTGCCTGTCTTCACGTAGGCCGCGTTCACGAAGTCCTGATCGCGACCTTCGCGCCCAGATCATCCCTTTGCCAACACGACCTAGCGCCATCAGTGCTCGATGTCGCATCATCGAGGCCGCGCCGGGTCGGCCCGTGCAGGCTGCCCCTGCTCGCTCGCTGGTTCGTGGATCAGCGTGCCGGAACCATTCCGATCCCTTTCCGTCCTGAATTCGACCGCCCGGGCCAGCTCCAGTGCAGCGGTCTGCTCGACGGGGTCGGGGCGCAGCAGCGAGCCGGGAACCGGCGCGCCACCCACGCCCAACTGGTTCATCCGCTTCGGTACCGCGGCACCCTGATACGTCAGCGGGATCGCGTGCCCGTGGGAGTCGACGCCGGCCAGTGGCTGGTGGACCTCGATGAACTCGCCGTGCGCGAGCCGCTTGATGATGCCGGTCTCGATGCCGTGCTCGAGTACCGCGCGGTCACCGCGTTGGAGCCCGATGCAGAACCGGTAGGTGACGTCGTAGGCGATCGGCGGGACGATCAGGACCCCGATCCGACCGGCCCAGGTGGTGGCGTTCAGCGACACGTCGAAGAAGTACGCGATCCAGTCGTTGAAGCTGCTCATCGACAGCACGGTGTAGAACGCGATGCCCATGACACCGAGCGAGGTGCGCACCGGGACGTCGCGGGGGCGCTGCAACAGATTGTGGATTGCATTGTCGCCGGTGAACCTGCGTTCGATCCATGGGTAGGCACCCAACAGGACGTAGAGCACGGGGAGGAACGCCGGGGCCGCCCAGAATGCCGGCGCGAGATTGTAGTGCCCGATATGGATGTCCCACGGCGGGAAGATCCGCAGCATGCCGTCGGTGAACATGACATACCAATCCGGCTGCGAACCGGCCGAGATGTGGGCCGGGTCGTACGGCCCGAAGTTCCAGATCGGGTTGATCTGGAACAGCCCCGCAAGGATTCCCGTGACACCGACGGTGACGGCCATGAAGGCGCCGCCCTTGGCTGCGAACGTGGGGAGGATCCGGACGCCGACGACGTTGCCCTCGGTGCGGCCGGGGCCGGGGAAGTGGGTGTGCTTCTGGTACCAGACCAGCCCGACGTGCACGGTGATCAGGGCGAGCAGGATGCCCGGGATGAGCAGCACGTGGGCGATGTAGACGCGGGGGATGATCTCGGTGCCGGGGAACTCGCCGCCGAAGATCGCCCAGTGGGTCCAGGTGCCGATGACGGGCACCGACAGGATGAAGCCCGACGCGATGCGCAGGCCGGTGCCGGAGAGCAGGTCGTCAGGCAGCGAGTAGCCGGTGAAGCCGGCGAAGAAGCCGAGGAACAGCAGCAGTACGCCGATGATCCAGTTGGCTTCGCGTGGCTTGCGGAACGCGCCGGTGAAGAACGTGCGGATCATGTGGGCGACCATCGCGGCCATGAACAGCAGCGCGGCCCAGTGGTGCAGCTGGCGGACGAACAGGCCGCCGCGGACGTCGAAGGAGAGGTGCAGTGTCGATTCGTAGGCCTTCGACATGCCGATGCCGCGCAGGTTGGTGAACACGCCGTTGTAGGTGACCTCCTCCATGGAGGGGTCGAAGAACAGGGCGAGGAAGGTGCCCGAGAGCAGCAGCACGATGAAGCTGTACAGCGCGATCTCACCGAGCATGAACGACCAGTGCGTCGGGAAGACCTTGTTGAACTGCCTCCGCAGGCCGACCGCGGGGTGATACCGCTGGTCGAGCTCATCCAACGCGGCAGCTGCGCGATGCCCACGCGAGCTGCTCGGGGTGGTCAGTGCGCTCATCGTCGCCGTCCTTGTTCGCTCATGTGCACGCGCTGGTGTTCTTCGCGGCTGGGGTCAGGCTGGATCCGGTGCGTCCCACACGTTGGCTGGCATGACCGCCGATGCCGATGCCGGGTACGTCGCGGACACGTGAGCCGTGCCGGCGCTGATCCGACTCTCCGGCCGTCGTGGCGGAAGCACGCGGTCGCCCGGTTGACGGTCACGGGCGACCGCGGTGGCCCCATCCCGCAGCCAGGCCGGGCGCCGACAGCGGGCAGCCTGCGGATGCCAGCCACGACCGGCCCCGGCAGCGCGAGCCGCAGGCACCGTCGGGAAACTGCGCACCACTCACCAGCCCCGGTGATCTGCAGCGGCCGCAGGACCGCCCGATGATCGGCCACCACCGCCAGCCACACATCCGCAGCCCTCGCTCGGGCGGACGCAAGGCCCAGAACGTCGAGACCCTGGGTGCCCAGGAACCCCACCGCACGCAGATCCACCACAACGGTGCGGCAACTCGGATGCGCCAGGGCCCCGTCCCAACACGCCAGCAGTTCGCCCGCGGTGGCCAGGTCGACCTCACCGACCGCGACGACGCACGTCTCGCCCAGCGGCCCGGTCAGCGTCGACAGCACCAGCCAGTTGCTGCACCCGATGCTGCCATCCGTCCGGACGGGCTCACGGACTTCGGTCGGGGGACTGCTCGTCGAGGCCACAGCCACCACCTCCTCCGCACGCAGCGGACTTGTGTGCGGTGCCGCCACGGGGTCCGGAGCGGGATGCCTGGCGCGCAGCGTCGAAGACCGCACAGATGCGCGTCGAGACGGAGAACTGCTGCCACCACCACACAACACGGCACGCACCACCACGACGACCAAACCGTTTCACAACCGTCGCAGATGCGCCACCGGGCGCGGGGCTGCGGACGCGAGTCAACCCGTTCGCCGAGCACCGCCACCCCGCCCGACACCCCAGCTACACCCCGGCACCGGCCCATGGCCGGCTCGTCGGGTGACGGACGCACGATGGCGCCCGCGCGATGGTCCCCGAGTGGTGCTCACCCGCAATACGAGGATGATGACCCGCATGATGCGGCTCACCGGCCTCGGCCTCAGCACGCAGGCTGACCGGCACGCGGCCGCAACCAGCAGCGCACGCAACCCTCAGCCGGCTGCGCCGACCCACGCCGTCGGCGACCAGTGACCACCGCCGACGCACGCCGCGCCCGCGCCGCCGCCGACATCGACCCCGAGGTCGACGAGGACACCGGAGGGGACGACATGGCCAGCGCCACTCCGCTCTACAGCCCTGCCTCGGTGGCGCGGCGGCTCGGCGTGACAGCGGCGACCCTCCGGACGTGGCACCACCGATATGACCTGGGGCCCACCGGCCGCACAGCGGGTGGTCACCGCCGCTACAGCCCGGCCGACCTCCAACGGCTCGACACGATGCGCGACCTGACCACCAGCGGGATCGGGGTCGCCGAGGCCGCACGGCTGTCGCACCAGACACCCCTGTCACCGGCCCGGCCATCGCCGGCCCAGAGCCAGATCCTCGACGTGGAGTCGCTCATCGCGGCCGCCGACGATCTCGACCAGGCAACCACCGGCCGGATCGTCAGCGACGCACTCCTCATGCACGGCGTCCTCACGGCCTGGGCGGACCTGATCACCCCTGCCCTGCGACATGCCGGCGAACGATTCGCCCGCTCCGCAGACGGCGTCCAGGCTGAGCACGTCCTGTCCGAGTCGATCCGCTCCGCGCTCAGCGACGTCGTCCGGCGCGAACGCCGCTGGCACTCGGTGCCACCGACCCTGATCGCCGCACCCGACGGGGAACAGCACGTTCTCCCGCTGCACGCGTTGTCGGCGGCACTGGCCGAGCTGAACCGACCCAGCGTGCTGCTGGGTGCCTCGGTCCCCTCCACCGCCCTCCTCGCTGCTGCCGCGCGCGTCGGGCCCACGGTGATCTTCCTGTGGTCACATGCCCCGGCCACGGCCCGACGGATCGACCTCACCGACATCCCCGTGTCCCCGAACCTGGCCCTACCGGCGCTCGTGCTGGGCGGCCCGGGATGGCCCCGCCCACTGCCTCGGTGGGCGGCAGCCCTGGTCGAGGACCTCCCCGCAGCCCTGCGGATCTGCATCGATGGGCCATCCACGCCCTGAGTCCGACGGCGCGCCCGGCGGTGCCGAACATGTCGGTGTGAGGCGTAGCGTGCGCCAGCAGTACAGGGGAACGAAACGGCCGCACCTGCGTGTGCGGGCGTCGTTGCGCTGCTCCGGACCCGCGGCACGTCCTACCCCTGCAGGCTCTCGCCGCAGCGCTCGCCGAGGTGCACCAACCCAGCGTGCTGCTCGGCGCCTCCGTGCCACCCCAGGCCCTCCTCGACGCCGCCGGCCGGCTCGAACCCACAGTGATCTTCCTATGGGCCCACTCCCGCCACACCGCCCGACAAGACGAACTCGCCACACTCCGCCGCCACCCCAGCCTCGAACACACGACACTGGTGCTGGGCGGCCCGGGCTGGCCGCAACGAACCGGCGGTCAGTTGCTCGACCTCGCCGCCGCAGTCCTCGCCTGCACCAGTCCCATCCTGTCGCAACGCCACGGATCTCCGGCGCAATCACATCTCGCGTCCCAGTACGACAGTTCCAGATCGTGATCATGTGTTGGGCCGGGCATCGTAGTGGCTGGTTCGGGCTCGGCGTTGGTGCCGGCATCGCCAGTTCGTCCAGCTCGGGAACCTTGGCAATGGTGTCGAGGGTGCGCCGTGCGGGGTCGATGACCAGCCGGTTGAACAAGTGCGCGGTCTCGTTGCAGGTCAACGCGATCAGCCCGATCGGGACACCACCGGTGTCCGGGCCCGTCGGCCTCGACGAGCCTGGCCAAGGCCACTCGTATCGAGGGGCCGGCTGTGGGGTGGTGCTGTCCGGTGGGGTGCCTGGTGAGACGACCGGGCGGCCTCGGCGACCCCGATCCCACTGGTGGTCAGGTCGCGCATCATGTCGAGCCGCTCGAGATCTGCCTCGCTGAAGCGGCGGTGACCGCCCGCCGTGCGGCCGGTGGGCCCCAATTCGCAGCGGTGGTGCCACGTCCGCAGGGTCGCCGCAGTCACGCCGAGCCGCGCCGCCACCGAAGCCGGGCTGTAGTGCGGCATGGCGCTGCTCCCGTCGCCGCCTCCTGGCACCACCGCGCGGCGCGGTCGGGCGCCGTCACCCGGCGAGCAGGCCCTGGGCCGACGCCGGGGTAGCAGACGGGGCGTCCGGGTTCGGCGAATGGGTTGACCCACGTTCGTAGCCGCGTCCCCACTGGCGCATCCGCGACGGTTATGAAACGGTTTGCTCGTCGTGGTCGTGCCTGCCGTTTGTGTGGTGGTGGCAGCAGTGCACCGACGCGACGTGCGCTGCGAACTCCGCCGCAGCGTGCAGGGCACCCCGCCCCGGACCCCGCGGCGGCACCGCACAGAAGTCCGCCGTGCGCGGAGGAGATGGTGGCTGTGGCCTCGACGAGCAATCCCCCGACCGAAGTCCCTGAGCCCGTCCGGACCGATGGTTGCGGCGCGCGTGGCACCTCGCTCACGCTGTCGACACTGACCGGCCCGCTGGGCGAGATGCACGTCGTCGCGGTCGGTGAGGTCGACATGGTCACCGCGGCTGAACTGCTGGCCTGCCTGGACGGCGCACTGGCACACCCGAGTTGCCGAACCGTTCTCGTGGACCTGCGTGAGGTGGGATTCATGAGCACCCGGGGACTCGACGCCCTCGCCATCGCGTCCGCCCGGGCGAGCGCCGCGGGCGTCCGGCTCGCGGTGGTGGCCGACCACAGGCCGGTGCTGCGCCTGATGGAGATCACCTCGGCCGGTGAGTGGTGCGCGGTCTTCCCGACGCCGGCTGCCGCTCGCGCCGCCGGAACCGACCGTGGCTGACATCCGAAGGCTGCCCAGACCGGTGGCCGACAACTGGACGTGGCAGATGCGCGCCGCGTGTCGGGAGTTGGACAACGCGGTCTTCTTCCATCCGGAGGGGGAGCGCGGGATCGCCCGGTTCGATCGGGAGGCGCGCGCGAAGCGGGTCTGTCGGGCCTGCCCGGTCATCGATGCTTGCCGCCGCTACGCCGTCACGGTGCAGGAACCGTACGGGGTATGGGGTGGGATGTCGGTCGATGAGCGCGCCGCCGTCATCGAAGCCAGCGGCGCCCGAGCCCGCTGACGACGCCCGGCTCGGCCTGGGGTAGTACCGCGGTCGCCCGTGCGACGTCGACCGCACGACACTCGGAGATCCACTGGTGCCCGTCCAACTGGCAGCGGTTGGTGATCAGCTGTGGGCAGTGGGCTCCGAGTTGTTGCTGTAGGCGTCACGGCAGGCGCAGCGGAGGTGGACGCGGCCTCCTGCTCATGATCGCGATCCCGTCCTGTGTTCATCGGACCCGCGGGTTGTCGCGCGGGTGGACGAGCGTGAGTTGATGGCGTGAGGCTGCGGCTGGCACGAATGTTCCAGCCGCACGTCGTTCTCGTCCAAGTGCCGACCCGCCCTCGCGCCGCACACTCGCTCAGGTTCCGGCCGTCCGGCCGGGCCTGAGCACGGAGGGACGAGAATGGCACTCGACTTCAGCCTCGACCAGGACCAGCTGGGGCTGCGCGCCGGCGCCCGGCAGTTCGCCGACACGGTGCTCACCGGCGTCGCGGCGGCGCTCGCCGATATCCCGGGGCCGGAGGAGCGCTTCTACGCGATCAGGCCCTTCTACCAGCAGATGGTTGACGCGGGTTTCCTGAAGGCGCTGATCCCCGACGAGTATGGCGGCAACAAGTTCTCGTCGCTGTCGTTCGTGCTCGCCGCCGAGGAGCTCGCACGGGTCGACATCAACACGCCGACCGCGGTCCTGGCCACCGGTCTGGGGCTGCAGCCGATCATCCACTTCGGCACCCCCGAGCAGAAGGAGCGGTTCCTGCGCCCCTTCACCGACGACGAGCCACGGTTGGCCGCGTTCGGTTTCACCGAGGTGACCGGCGGAGCGAACTTCGACTCCGTCGACCCGAAGGTCGGCGTACAGACGTTCGCCGAGCTCGACGGCGACGAGTGGGTCATCAACGGCGCGAAGCACTACACGACCAACGGCAGCGGCTGGAATCGCGAGCTGCCCGATGTGATCACGCTGGTGTGCCGCACCGACCCGGACAAGCCGCCGCAGGAGTCGCTCGCGGTGATCGTGGTCGAGAAGGGCACCCCGGGGGTGGAGATCACCGGGATCATCGACACGATCGGGCATCGCGCGACGATCTCGCCGCGACTCGAGTTCACCGACGTGCGGGTACCGGCGGGCAATATCCTCGGCCGGCCCGGCGACGGCATGGAGATCGTCAAGACGGCGTTCTCCTGGACCTGCGCCCCGATCGGCGCGGCCTGCGTGGGCCGGATGCGCGCGGCGTTCGACTACGCCTACGAGTTCGCCCGGACCGACAACCGGTCCGGCCCCCACCCCGTCATCGAGTACCAGAACGCCGGCTACATGCTCGCCGACCTGAAGATCCGCATCGAAGCGGCTCGTTACCTGACCTGGAAGGCCGCGGACCACTTCGACAAAACCGGCGGCAAGGACCGCGAGCTGGCGAACATCACGAAGGTCTTCGCCTCGGAGACGTCGGTGCAGGTCGTCTACGACGCCATGCGCCTGGTCGGCGTCGATGCCTACACAGACCTGACTCCGATCGCGGGCATCATGCAGGACGTCCTGTGCTTCCCGGTCTACGACGGCGGCAACATGGGCGTCCGGCGACGCCAGCTGCACGAGATGTTCCAGGACCCCACGTACGACCCGGCCGGAGCGGCCGAGAACCGCCTCTCGACGTCCTGACCTGCGTAGTCCGCAGGTGGTCGCCGTGACGGTCCGGCGACCACCTGTGACTCCGTGTCGAAGGAGTGCCTCTCGCCGGGAGTATCCCGCGTCCTGGCAGGTGGGGGTCATCGCGCGGGCCCGTCGGAACTGAGTTCGGACCCTTCGGGAGGACGCGCGCTGCGGTACTGTTCGACACCTCCGAACGCCCGGCCGACAGGTCGGGCTCTCGCACATCGAGGCGAGGAGGCAGAGCGGTGCCCTACTGGACGACCATGAACCGCCCGCCGACCGAGCAGTTCAGCTACTGGCGGGAGGTCATCTGTGAGGCGTTCACGCCCCTTGCGACGGAGCGCCGCTCAGCTCACCGCCCCGCAGGCCCCCGCCAGTCCGGGATCACCAGCTGGGTCCGGTCCACACCGCTCACCGCGATCAACTGCGCCGAGGTCGTGTCCGCCACCCAGCTCATCTCGCACGGCGAAGCGGAGGTGCGGCGCACCGAATCCGACCAGGTGTTCGTCAACCTGCAACTGCGCGGGCACTGCATCGCGGCGCAGGGTGACCGGACCTGTGTCATCCCTGCGGGCGCGTTCGCGATGTTCGACACCACGAGCGAGTACCGGCTGGAGTTCGTCGGCGAGCCGGCGACCCAGGAATGGCACGTCCTGTCCTTCCGCGTCCCGCGATCCCAACTCGTACCGCTCGTTGCCGACCCGCTCGCGTTCGCAGCGGTGACCCACGATGCGAACGCGGGAGGAGCGGCGGCCCTGGTCGCGTCGACAATGGCCGCCATCTGGCGCACGGCAGACACTCTCGACGGACCGCAGGCGTCGGCCGCCGACACGGCAATCACCGCGCTGCTCGCTGCCGCTGCGGGCGGCGGGGACCGGTTGCGCGACGCCTGCCGGGGCGAACTCGACGCGGCTCTGCGCGCATCGATCAATCGCTACGCGATGGCCAACATCCGTCACGGGGACCTCTCCGCCGTCCGGGTGGCGCGCCGGTTCGGGATCTCGACCCGCACGCTCCACCGGCTCTACGCGGACTCGGACCGATCGTTCGCGCAGACCGTGATTGGCTTCCGCCTCGACGGATGCGCGCAGGAACTCGCGGCCGGCTCGCCGCGGTCGCTGACCGAGATCGCGGCGCAGTGGGGATTCTGCGACCTGTCACACCTGAACCGCGCATTCAGGGCACGGTACGACTGCCTCCCGTCGCAGTATCGGGCGTAGGTCAGCACCCCAACCAGGCCGAGCAGCGACGTGATCGTGCCGGCTATGTCGAGCCGGACCCGCTTCCCCAGCGAGCTGGCCCGACGGTTGCTCACGGCCCTGACCGCGCCGGTGATCCGGGCCGACACGGGTCGAAGAGCGCCGCAGTCCCCGGACCGAGGCGACGTTCGACCGATCAATCGGAGTTCTGCCAACGGGAACGTTGACTTCGCGGCCAGGTTCGCGATCTCCACCGATCGACCGTCCTCTCCCGGCCGGCGACGGTGAACCCGCCTGCGGTGTCCACGAGGCCGCGGTCGCGCAGCCCGTCGGGTTGAGCCGGCAGGACCCCTCGGTCAGCCGGTCCGGGTCTCGATCCGGTAGCCGTGGCCCCGGAGCGTGACGATCTGTGGGACATCTCCGTGCTCGGCATGCGCCGCCAGGTGTTTGCGCAGCGCTGCGACGTGGACGTCGAGGGTCTTGGTGGAGCCGAACCAGTGCTCGTCCCAGACGTCGGTCATGAGGGTGGCGCGGCTGATGGCGACGCCGGGTTCGGCGGTGAGGCGAGCGAGGAGGTCGAACTCCTTGGCGCGCAACGGAATCTCGTGCTCGTGGACGGCGGCGCGGCGCCCGGCGGTGTCGACGACGAGGTCGCCGATGGCGATGGTGGTGGGCGCGGCGGAGGGGACGGCGCGGCGGAGGTGGGCGCGGACCCTGGCGTGCAGCTCGGTGAGGCGAACGGGTTTGGTGAGGTAGTCGTCGGCGCCGGCTTCCAGGCCGACGACCACGTCCATCTCGTCGGTACGGGCGGTGAGGATGACGATGACGGCAGCGGGCTGGGCCGTGCGCATGCGGCGGCAGACCTCGACGCCGTCGAGATCGGGCAGGCCGAGGTCGAGCAGCACCAGATCCACCGGCACTGCCGTCGTGCTGCGCTCCCAGTGCTGCAGGGCGCCGAGCCCGGTTCGGTGCCACATCACCTCGTGACCGTGGGCGCGGAGGCTGGTGGTCAGGGCGCTGCCGATCGTCTCGTCGTCCTCCACGATCAGCAGCCGGCTCATCGACTCAGGGTAGGCGCCGTATCTCGCTGCACCGGCAGGAGTGCCGTGAAGGTGGTCGGTGTGGTCGCGGTCAGGACCAGTCGGCCGCCTTCGGCCTCGACGAGGCTGCGGGCCATCGCCAGCCCGATGCCGTGGCCGGCGGCGCCGGGTGCTCGTCGTTCGAACAGGGTTGCGGTCTCCTCGACGGCACCTGCGTCGGAGACGTCGATGGCCATGGCGTCTCCGGCATCTCGGGCGGTGACGGTCACGGTGCCGGCGCCGTGGCGGACCGCGTTGGACAGCAGCACGTCGAGGGTCTCGCGGATCGCCGCGGTCGATGCGGCCGCGGTCGGGATGTCGGGGGGCAGTGCGATGCGCAGGGTTCGTCCGCCGCCGGCCAGCGCCTCCCGCCAACGCTGGGCGAGCTCGTCGAGCAGCGGTGCGACGTGGAGTGTCTCGGTACCGCGGGTGGTGTCGCGGGCGAGCGCGAGCAGGTCCTCGACGGTGCGTTCCAGGCGATCGGCTGAACTGATCGCGGTGGTGATGGCGCGGCGCAGGTCCCGGTCGGAGTCGCCTGTCTCGGAGTCGCCTGTCTCGGAGTGGATTGACTCGGGTGCGGCCTCCAGAGCGGTCTCGAGTGTCAGTCGGAGCCCGGCGAGCGGGGTCCGCAGCTGGTGGGAGGCGTCGGCGGAGAAGGCTCGTTCCCGGGCCAGTTGGTCACCGAGCCGTCCGGCGGTGCGGTTGAGGGCGGTGCCGACGGCGTCGATCTCCGGGATCGCTGACGGCGGCACGCGGGCGGTGAGGTCGCCGTCACCGAGGCGCCCGGCGGTGTCGGAGAGCTGCTCCAGCGGTCGGGACAGCCGGGCTGCCTGCCGGCGGGCCATGAGCCATGCCCCGCCCAGTGCCACGACAGCCAGGGCGGCCATGAGCAGCCACGCGCCTCCGATCTGCAGGTAGATCGCGAACCGGCCGGTCGCAGCGCGGATGACCCCGGTGACGGCGCCGTCCTTGCTGATCGGCACGGCGACGACGAAGTCCGGACCCGCGTCACCGGCGCGGATCTCGCCGCCGAGCACGCGCCGCAGGGAGGCGTCCAGCGCCGGTGGGCCGGTGCCGAGCAGGAGCCGGCCGGTCGGGTCGTAGAGGGCGATGACCGATCCGGTTCCGACGGCGGGAAGATCGGTCGGGGTCAGCCCGCTGGTCAGTTCGGCGGACAGGGCGAGCGCGGCGACATCGGCCTTGCGCTCCAGCTCGGAGCGCTCGTCATCGATGAGGTACTTCGCGACGATCGCGGCGAGTGGCAGCCCGAACAGTGCGATGGCCAGAATCGCCGCGAGCACGGTGAGGCCGACGATCCGTACGCGCACGGTGCCTCCTGCCTGCCGTGCCGGCAGTTGCGGTCCCCGGGCGTCCAGCATGGCGCAGGCTCCGGTGACCGGACGGTCAGGGTGCGGTTTGCCGTCCGTTTGCCTGTTGTGGTCCGAGCGGTAACGGGTCGGCTCCTACCGTCGCGATCATGTCGTCCTCGTTCGTACAGGCTGCTGACATCGGGCTGGTCACAGCCGGCGTGGTGCTCGGGTTGTGGGCCGTCGCGGTCGCAGCGTCGTTCGCCACCGCGCGCACGACGATGCGACCGGCAGTGTCGGGTGTGATCGTGGCGAGCTCGGGGATGGCCACGGTGCTGCTGGCCGGCTCGATGACCGTCGTGGACACCGTGGCGGACCAGTATTCGATCGCGCAGTGGGACCTCCCGGTTCTCGACTGGTTCCTCGGGCATCGCAGTGGTGTGGCGACGGCGCTGATGACTGCGGTCAGCGCGGCAGGAGGCACCGGTGCCATGGCTGTGCTGGCCGCGGGGGGTGTTGTGGTGCTGGCGTGGCGTCGACACTGGGTCGACGCCGGTGTTGTCGTGGTCGCAGCGGTCGCAGCGTTCGTGCTGAACGCCGGATTCAAACGGCTCTACGGTCGGGCGCGGCCGCCGCTGGCTGATCAGCTCACCCCACAGGACACCTTCGCCCTGCCGTCCGGCCACGCGCTGGTCTCGGTCGTGGTGATCGGTGTGCTGGCGGGGATCTGCGTGCTGCGATGGCGCAGCGGGTCGCGGCAGCTGCTGGCCGTGACTGCGGTGGTCGTGGCTGCGGTGGTGGTGGCCGTGATCGGGATCAGCCGGCTCTACCTCGGTGTGCACTGGTTCACCGACGTCGTGACCGGCTGGCTGCTGGGCGGGGCGTGGCTGGTGGTGTGCCTGGGCGGTCTGTGGGCCTACGAGAGGGTGAACCAGGCGAGGCAGGCCGTGCCGGCGACGATGCAGTAGATCCCGAACGGGCGCAGCGAGCGGGTCTGGAAGTAGCGGGTCAGGAAGCGCACCGACAGGTAGGCGCCGATGCCGGAGAGGAGGCTGCCGACGAGGATCTGCGGGCGGATCCCGTCTCCCAGCGGGCCGGTGAGATCACCGATCTTCAGCACCCCGGCGGCGAGGATCACCGGCGTGGCGAGCAGGAAGCTGAAGCGTGCTGCCTCGGCGTGGTCGAGGCCACGGGCGAGACCGGCGACCATCGCGGCACCGGAGCGGCTGACCCCGGGGGCGAGCGCGGCGATCTGCGCGGCCCCGATGAGCACGGCACGCCCTACGGGCAAGGCGGCGAGCCGTCGGTCGATGGCCTTGTCGGTCTCCCGGTCGACGGTCGTGGCGGTGGCCGGGACGGGTGGCGACGCGGTCGTCGGGGCCTGCGTCCCGGTTGCTCGGCGGCGCAGGTGGTCCCCGACCAGCAGCAGCACGCCGTTGAGCACGAGGAAGGCAGCGGTCGGGATCGGCTTGCTCAGCACGGTGCGGAAGGTGTGTTCCAGGGCGAGTCCGGCGATGCCGACCGGGATGGTGGCCAGCACGAGCAGCCAGGCGAGTCGCTGGTCGGGGTCGGCCACCTCGCGGCGGACGATGCTGGTGACCAGCCCACGAACGATCCGCACCCAGTCCCGCCAGAAGTAGATCACCAGCGCGATCGCGGTGGCCACGTGCAGCCCGACGATGAACGCCAGGTACGGGGATTCGGGTGCACCGACGTCGAGGTCGCGGGCCCAGCTGCCGCCCACGACGGCGGGCAGCAGGACGCTGTGTCCCAGGCTGGACACCGGGAAGAGCTCGGCCACGCCCTGGAGCCCGCCGATGACGATCGCTTCGAGCCATGTCAGATCACTCACCTGGACTCAGACGGTGCCGGACCGGGAAGCGTTGCGCCCGTTGGCCGAACAGGGGCGAAGGTTTGGCCGTCCCCTTACCTGGCGGCCACGGTGGGGTCGCTGTGATCCGCCGCCGGTCGTGGTTCGTGCGGGCGGGCAGCAGCGGGCACAGGTGAGGAGAGGGTAAAATCTCTGCCGCATCCGGCGAAATCGCCACGCCGGTCCTGGCTGTCGGGCCAGGATGCGTCGTGGGTGCGAAGAAGGTGTTGCAGTCCGGCGATGCGATCGGCTCCTGCGCGTGCACATCGGCGGTGGAGCTGGTCTTCGCCGTGCCCGCGGCGTCGACGGCGCCGGAGGCGGTGCGGGAGCGCGTCGGATGCTGGCTCGACGAGCTGGGCTGGCCGGCCGGGATGCCGGCAGCGCAGATCCTGGATGCCGTCGGTGAAGCAGCCGATGGTGCAGCGGGGCGTGCTCGGCACTCGAGGACGAGAACGGCGTTGCTGCGGGTCGTGGGAGCGGTGGAGACGCTCTCGCACCGGCGGCGACGGGTCCGGTTGCACGTCTGCGACGGCGGCGCTGCACCGACTCGTCGGGAGACCGTCGCTGCCATCGCGGAGCTGTCCGGGTTGGTGGACCACGTTGCCATCCGATGGGCGGATCGGGCTCTACCGGATACCGAGGTGCTGCTGGTCAGCCGTTCGGTCGGGCCCCGCGGGTGACTGACACCCAGCCTCCGCTGTACCCGGAGTGCTTCAGTTGGATCCTTACCGTGGTCGGTGCGGTCGGGTTGATCGGCAGCCTGGCGATGGCACGGCAGTCCCGGGCGGTTGTGGAGCGTGACGAGCCGCTGCCCCCGCCCGCGATCCTCGCTACCGATCGCTGCCGGGAGGTTGTCGGTTCCCCAACTGGTCGTAGGCGCGGCTTCATCATCTCGTCAGGTGTGGTGGGGGGTTGCTCAGCCGGACGGCGGCGCTGGGTGCTGTCCGAGTACCTCACGGGCCAGTTCCGCCAGTGAGTGCCGGTCCTGTTCGAGCGCGGCACGGCCGGCGGGTGTGGCTCGGTAGACGCGGCGGGTGCGGCCGTCGACGACCTGTTGCTCGGAGGTCAGGAGCCCGTCGGTTTCCATGCGGTGCAGGGT
Organism: Pseudonocardia sp. GCM10023141; assembly: GCF_042653605.1. Taxonomy (NCBI): domain Bacteria; kingdom Bacillati; phylum Actinomycetota; class Actinomycetes; order Pseudonocardiales; family Pseudonocardiaceae; genus Pseudonocardia; species Pseudonocardia sp. GCM10023141. Next base: position 99,063 of record NZ_JBHSIR010000027.1, on the reverse strand, counting down.
CGGGTACAGGGTGCCGGGGCTGATGTCGTAGCCATGCTCGGCCAGTTCGCGGGTCATCCACGCGCCGTGGATCTCCTGCTCGGCGGCGTGGTGCAGGATGTGCAGGCGCACCGCGCCGCGTTGGAAGTCTCGCATCGGCACCCCCGTCCGGCCGCGTTCTCGCATCAGTGTCGGATCCGATATCGGAACCGGCACTCTATCTCAGCGTGATCCCTGCCCGCTTGGCCGTGGCGGAGGGTGATGGCGTGTCCAGACGGTCGCGGCGGTGCGGCCGAGGAGCCCGAGGCTCAGCACGGCGACACCGGCGAGAACGGAGTTGATGGGCAGGGTCAGTGCGAGCAGCGCGCAACCGCTGGCCCCGAAGACGGCGAGCGGGCGGAGCCAACGGCGTTGCTCGCCGGGGAGGGTGAAGGCCGCGACGTTGGTGATGGCGTAGTAGGTCAGGATCGTGACGCTGGAGAACCCGATCGCGCCGCGCGGGTCAACGGTGGCCACGATCCCCACCACGAGCGCTCCGAGCAGCAGTTCGGCACGGTGGGGAACCCGGAAGCGGCGGTGCACGGCGGCGAGGAGATGCGGAAGTTCGTGATCACGGGCCATGGCCAGGGTGGTGCGCCCGATCCCCGCCATCAGCGACAGCAGCACGCCGGCTGACGCCACGGCGCCACCGACACTCACCAGCGGGGTGAGCCAGCGCAGGCTGCCGGAATCGGTCACCGTGGCTAGCGGTGCGGTCGTTGCAGCAAGGGTGTCGGGCCCGACCGCGAGCAGTGCCGCGATTGCGACCAGGGCGTAGGTGACGACCACGATGCCGAGTGCGACGGGGATCGTGCGAGGGATGGCGCGCGTGGGATCGCGGACCTCCTCGCCGAGCGTGGCGATCCTGGCGTATCCGGCGAAGGCGAAGAACAGCAGCCCGGCTGCCTGCAGGACCGCGAGCGGTCCGTGACCGGCCCAGCCGGTCAGTCGGGCCGGATCGGCGCTGCCACCGACGAGCGCGGCGACGATCACGGCGATGAGCACGAGAAGGGTGAGTGCGACCAGTACCCGGGTGAGCCTTGCGGTTTTCGTGATACCGCAGCAGTTGACGATGGTCAGCACCACGACTGCGGCGATCGCCGGGAGTGTGGGGTGGGCGGGCCAGGTGTATGCGCCGAAGGTCAGGGCCATCGCGGCGCAGCTGGCGGTCTTGCCGACCACGAATCCCCACCCGGCCAGGAAGCCCCAGGCCGGGCCCAGCCGGCGCCGCCCGTAGACGTAGGTGCCGCCGGAGGCTGGGTAGCGAGCTGCCAATTGGGCGGAGGCGGTGGCGTTGGCGTAGGCGATGACCGCAGCGACGCCGAGTGCGATCAGCAGGCCGGCGCCGGCGACCGAGGCTGCCGGCCCGAACACGGCGAACACGCCCGCACCGAGCATCGAGCCCAGTCCCAGCACGACCGCGTCGGTCGTGCCCAACCGGCGTGTCAGGCGCGTCTCGGCGATCGACGGCGCTTCGTTGTTCACCCCGCGGGTTGGAAGAGCTCGACCAGATTGCCGGCGGGATCCTCCAGCAGGATCTGGGATCCGCCGATGCCCACGACCACCTCGTTGCGAAACCGCAGACCCGCGGTGTGCAACCGCGCCACCTCCGCGGTCAGATCCGTGACGCTGAGCTGGATGCGGTTCCACCCACCCGGCGCCGGCACCTGCCCATCGGGCATCGCCTGTGCGGCCCCACCCACCCCGCCGACCCGATTGAGCAGCAGTCGCAACGGTCCCCGTGTCAGTGCCGCGAACCCTGGAGCAGCGTCGATGGCGACGTCGAACCCGAGGTGCTCGGTGTAGAACGCCATCGCCGCAGCGACGTCATCGACGATGTAGCGCACGCTCGCCATGTCCACGACGGCACCTCCTCGGCGTCAGCCAGCGGGGAGCCCAGCGTGGCATCGGAACTCGATATCGGCCAACGATATCACATTGCAACACGACTTCCGCTGACGAGACGTCCGCTACCCGGGCCAGCCCGACTGGCCATCAAGCCCTCCGACAGGCATCGCCGAGGTTCGGCGCGACCATCGCATTGGCGAGTGCACGCGATGCACTGGCCTGCTGGTCAGCTGCCGGACTGGGTGCCCGGACCCCAATGTGCGTCTAGCCTTACCGTTCGTGTCGGCTTACGAAGATGGCGGGTTGGGTCTGCTGGGGGATCCGACCCGGCGTGCCATTTTCGAGTTGCTCGCTCGCCGGCCGTGCTCGGTGCAGGAGTTGGCGGATCGGCTTCCGGTCAGCCGCCCGGCGGTGTCACAGCACCTCGAGGTGCTCAAGGACGGCGGGTTGGTCGTCAAGTCACGCCGAGGGCAACCGCCGGATCTATCGGCTCAATCCCGACGGTGTCACCGCGCTGCGGACCTGGCTCGACGGGGTCTGGGCCGACGCACTGACGGGTTTTCACAAGGTGGTCGAGGCGGCCGCCAACGCGTCTGGACCCGCGCACCTCGATCTCGAAGGGGAAACCGCATGACTTCCACCGCGCCCATCCCGCCGATCACGGGAACCGTGACCGTCGCCGTATCCCTCGACACGGCGTTCGAGGTGTTCACCAGCTCGATCAACTCGTGGTGGCCGCACCAGTTCCACATCGGAGCGGCCGAGGTTGCTGAAGTGGTACTGGAGCGAGCTGCTGCTCGACGGCTTCGCCAAGTCCGTGGCCGACCAGTCGTGACCGCAGCCGTCGATGCGACAGCGTTCGCCCACGACGAGCGTGCCGAGCTCGCCGAACTCCTGGGCGGCCTGACTCCGGAGCAGTGGAACGCGCCAACGCTGTGCTCGGAGTGGCGAGTGCGGGATGTGGTCGCGCACATGTTCAGCTACGAGGATGTCGGCATGGGGGCACTGATCGGGCGCTTCGTCGCCGGTGGCCTCAATGCCGACCGCATGAACGCCGCGGCCGTGGCCCGTTTCGCCAACCACTCCACCGACGATCTCCTTGAGCGGGTACGGCAATACCTGGACCCCAGCGGGCTCACGGCGAAGTTCGGCGGCCGCATCGCCCTGACCGACGGGATGGTCCATCAGCAGGACATCCGTCGTCCACTGGGTCTGCCCCGGGAGATCCCGGCCGAGCGCCTGCTCTGCGCGTTGCCGTTCGCCTGCACCGCGCGCCCGCTGGGAGCACGCAGACGCATCGACGGCCTCAGCTTCACCACGACGGACCTCGACTGGAGCACCGGCACCGGCACCGGACCGGTCATCGAGGGGCCTGCCGAAGCTGTGCTGATGGCCATCGCAGGCCGCCGCGAATCCCTCACCGAGCTGATCGGGCCCGGGAAGCCGCTCCTCGCTGAGCGGATCAGCGCGGAACATCGCGCTGATCCCAGGCGCGCCCAGTCCGGATGACAGCCACACTCGGGTCGTACCACGTCCAGTACGACCTGTTCGGGACCTGAATCGCACACGCTCGGCAGCCGTGCCAGGTCGTCGGGTACATCGAGGGCCGGACGCAACGGGGCTCCTGTCGGCCATGGCACGTACGGATGGATCATGCTGGCCCCCGGTGACCTCGACACCACGTTCGACAAGGTGCAGGCAGCGGGCGCCGAGGTAGTGCAGGAGCGTGTCCTGCGGCGTGTCCCCGACCGTCGAGGAGGCGGCGCCGCGGCCGGACTGTCGCGGCCCCACGCGTACCGCCACTCCGCCAACCAGCGGGCGCTTCTCGCGGCGGCGCACCCCGAGACAATCGCCACCTCGTTGCGGCGGCGATCTCCGCGCTCACGCACCGGTACTGCTCGGTGCGGCTTCGAGGTCAGCTGTGGGGTGCGGCGAGGGCCTCGACGAGGGTGTTGTAGACGCTGAATCGGGTGTCCAGACCGGTCACTTCGATCGCGCGGAGCACCGGTGACGGGATTGCCACGATCCGAAGGGCCACCTCCCTCGCGTTTGCGGTGTTGGCGAGGTCGACCAGCAGGCCGAGGCCCGCCGAGCTGAGGAAACCGACCTCGCGCAGATCCACAGCCACCAGTGGGGGAACCGTATCGGCATCGAGCACGCCGAACAACGCCTCGCGCAGCCTGCTGACGGTCATCATGTCCACCTCGCCGACCGCTGCGACGATCGCGGCGTCATTGGCGCTGCTGACGGTGACCTGCAGTCCGGCGATCAGCAGGTTTTCATCCGTGGAATCGCTCACCGGTCGAACTCTACGACGCCCGACTTATTTGTCGCATGAGTCCCTCCGAATGGCGGCACGGGTGGGCCATTCGGCTCAGAATCGTCGTCATGATGGCGAGCTCAGAGGGTTCCTGGCGTTCCGGCTGTCGATGCCTCGCACCCGATGCCGCTGCCACATCGTTTCCTGCTGGTTGGGACGGCCGGCCCGTCGAGGGGTGACCGGGTCCTCGTGATCGCCGCCGAAATCCGCATGTGCCGGTGTTTTCGGAGAACTTCGACGCAATTGCGCACCGGGTGAGCAGATTTCGCCGCGGCGCCTCAATCGCTGCCGCGCTGTGAATGGTGCGCGGCGCCGGACGCACTCGATGCATCCGAGCTGGTTCGGTGGCACCCAACGCTTTCTTGCCCGCGCGCTACTGACCGTGCGGGGTTGTGGGAGAAGGTCGGTCGGCTGCTTGCCGACGGCTCGGGTCGAGTAGTCGTGGGCGAGTTCGGCCGAGGCATGGCGGTCTATGGGGCACGCCCTAGCTCGAGCGGCCTGCGGGTGTGGCGCGGTAGACGCGCCGGGTGCGGCCGTCGACCACCCGCTGGCTGCCGGTTGAACGCTCCAGTCCGAGTCCGGCGACAGGGGCGGTGGCCCTTGCCGGTCATCCGTAGCCGCCCTGTGCGGCAATCCATACCGAAGAACGGTTGAACGGCTGTCGGACTGCGCCATCTGCGGCAAACCGGCGCCCTTGGTTGACGCTGAGAATTGTCGGCGTCACGCACGGCGACGTTGCTTGACCATGGGATTCGGTCCTCCTGTCGAGGTTCGGGAGGCCGGGAACGGGGAACCTTTCCTTCATGGGTGCGTCAGGCGTGGATGCGGAGCCGGGACCCGGTCTGGCGGCCCGTTACGAACTCGGTGAGCTGATCGGCATGGGCGGAACCAGCACCGTCTACCGGGCGCGCGATCGCCGCCTCGATCGATCGGTCGCTGTCAAGATCTTCACCTCCGGCAGGTCCGACCACCAGGTCGCGACTGGTCCGGAGGTGCGGATACTGGCCGGGCTGCGTCACCCGGGTCTGGTGTCGCTCTACGACGTCGGGACGGAGGGCGGACGTCCGTTCCTGGTGATGCAGTTGATCGAGGGGGAGCCGTTGTCGCAGCGGATCGGCCGCGGCCCGCTGCCCTGCGCGGAGGCGGTGACGACCGGTGAGGGCGTGGCCGCCGCGCTGGCACACGTGCACCGGCACGGTGTGATCCACCGCGATGTGAAACCCGCGAACGTACTCCTGGATCTGGATCGTCAGCCCTACCTCGCGGACTTCGGCATCGCGCGCTTCGTGGACGCGACACGTGCTACGGCGACCGGAGTCATCGTCGGGACCCCGGCGTACCTCGCGCCGGAGCAGGTGCTGGGTCAGCGGGTCGGACCGGCCGTCGACGTGTACGCCTTGGGCCTGGTGCTGGTGGAGGGTCTCACCGGAACACGTGAGTACCCGGGGAGCCCAGTGGAGTCGGCCGTGGCGCGGCTGCACCGGGCACCCGTGGTACCGGGCGATGTTCCGGCGGCTCTGCGGTCCCTGCTGATGGCGATGACCGACCGCGATCCGGCGCTCCGACCCGCTGCCGGCGAGGTGGCGACGCGCTTGCATCTGATCGCCGACAACCCGCCCCTGGTCGTGACCGACGTCGTCGCCACCACCGGGCGGCGCGTGTTGCCGCATGACGGTGCGAGCGTGCTGGGAGCGATGCTCGACCGGACGGCCGCGTCGACCGGACGGCAGGTTCCCTGGCTGCGTCGACACGTCCGTGATGTTGCTGCCGCAGGGGTTGCGGCGGTCCTCGGGATCGGCGTGCTCCTGCAAACGGATCTCACCGACCTGCGTGCCGGGGCAGGGGTCCCGGCGACCGTCGATCAGCCGGTCGATCGGCACGAAGCCGCACCGCAGGCCGCAACGCCCCCGACGGACCCGGCGGTACCGGCGGTTCCGGTCGTCAGCGCCGGCACCGGCACCGGCGACGCGCAGCCTCTTGGCCCGGTGCCGATCCCGGACGCGTCAGCCGGTTCGGGCAGAAGCAACGCGGCAGCGGACGCCCGATCGGTCGTCGACATCGCCGTTCCCGCTCCTGATGCTTCCGTCGCCGATGGCCCGGTCGTCGAGGCATCCGATGTCCCGTCGGAACACGGCCAGTCTGGTGTCAAGGAACAGGGCGACGGTGCGGAGCAGAAGGGAAACGGCAAGGGGAAAGGCAAGGGTCATGGCGCCGGTGACTGACGATCCTCCCCGGGGGTCGACCCACGTGTCGCGATCGGCACCGGTAACGAATTGGACACAGCTCCTGCGGTGAGAGCGCGTTCGGCCCATCTCCGTTTGCGCAATTCGTGAAGTCGGCCACCATCAAGCAATCACGTCCATGTGGACTGCGTGAACCTGAGCGTCCGCACATCGAAAGGATCTTCATGATCGTCCTGGGTCTCATCCTTCTCGTCATCGGCTATTTCACCGGTCTGAGCCTGCTGTACTACATCGGCGGGATCCTGCTGATAGTCGGCATCATCTTCCTGGTCCTCGGAAACGTGGGTCGTCCGGTCGGTGGGCGAAAAGTGTGGTTCTGACCCGCGCGCCGGAGCCGGTAGCCCCGCCCACCGTCACCGGTGGCGGGCTACCGGTCCGCCCCTGGGCGCCTGCCGGCGGGCCGGGCGCAGATGCGCGACCGGCCCTGTTGCGCGCCCTACTCCTCGGACGGGGCCGATAGGGTCGAGATGGGCTGGAGCGACCACCGTGGTGAGTCGTTGGTCCTGGTCATCCGGCCGGTACGACACGAACGTCCACAACGCCGGGGACGGCTGCTGCGACGACCTTGGCCGGATGCTGCTCGTCGACGTCCTCATACGGGTCGCCCAGCTCTACGACGCCGTGGCTGACCGACACGTCCCAGCGTCCGCGACCGGCGAACTCCGCCAGCGACCGACGAACGTCAGCGGCGATGTCGCTGTCCGGTCGGGTGAACCGGCGCAGGATGTCACGCCGGGAGACGATGCCGACGAGCCCGGCGTCCGGCTCGACGACCGGGACCGAGCGGATGCCGCGGCGGCGCATCAGCTGCACCAGTTCCGCGACGTCGGTCCACGGGTCGACGGTGGTGACCTCGGCGGTCATCACCTCTGATACCCGGCGCGGCGGCGGTGGGGCAGCGAGTTCGTCGTGCAGCTCCCGCGAGTGCGCGTCGTGATGAACGATCTCGCTCATCGCGTCGCCCTCGCTCAGCAGGCCACACAGCGCGTCGTCGTCATCCACCACCGGCATCGCGGTGAACCCGTGCTCCGCCAGCAGCACGAGCGCGTCGTGGATCGGGGTCTGCGGTCGAACCGTCACCACGGACCTGGTCATGATGTCTCGCACGATCATGTCGGCTCCTCCCGTTCTCGTCAGAGTCTGCGCGGCTCCGGCCGGGCTGTCCCAGAGGCCATTGGTCCTGACCCGGGCCGGCAGCAGTCACCTGTGGCTGCCGTCACCGACGGGCCGGCGGGTGCCGCGGTGCTGGCCATGGCCAGCACCCGATTCATCGACCTCCCTGCGGCGGCTCAGCACCGTCCGCGCGCTGCTCGCGGACCTGGTCCGGGTGGCGCGGATCGGTTGGGAGGGACAGCTCGATGTCGGTGCCGGTTCCCGGGGGTGTGCGGCTCGCGGGACCTCCGCCGGCGGGCTACCGACGGAGGTCCCTGTCCGTGAGGGGAGTGCCCGCGGACCATCGGGAGCCACAGACCGGCCGGATTCGACGCGACGGTCGCTGACCGAACGGAGGCGATCGCCGTGGCTACCCGATTCCGGCCCGACCACGGGCTGACCGCCCGCATGCTGATCACTGTCGTGCTGCTTGTCGTGGTGTACGCGGCGTTCGTCTACGCCCTCGTCGCCCTGACCGGATCCGTCGTGCTGGTGCTGCTCATCGCCGGCGGCTTCCTGCTGGTCCAGTTCTGGTTCTCCGACCGGATCGCGCTCTACGCGATGCACGCCACGGTCGTGACGCCGGAACAGGAGCCGCGGTTGCACGGCCTGGTCGACCGGTTGTGCGCGACGGCGGCCATGGAGAAGCCCGCGATCGCCGTCGCCGCCACCGACCTGCCCAACGCGTTCGCGACGGGCCGCAGCTCCCGGCATGCCGTGCTGTGCGTGACCGACGGGCTGTTGCGCAGGCTCGACACCGAGGAGCTCGAGGGCGTGCTCGCTCACGAGCTGTCCCATGTCGCGCATCGCGATGTCGCGGTGATGACGGTGGCGTCCTTCCTCGGCGTGCTGGCCGGGCTGGTGATGCGCATGGGGTTCTTCTCGTCGCTGGTCGGTGGGCGGGGCCGCCGCGACAACACCGCCGTCGTCGTGCTGTCGGTGCTGGTCGTGTCCGGCGCCGTCTACGGGATCAGCTTCCTGCTCACGCGGGCGCTGTCGCGCTACCGCGAACTCGCGGCCGACCGGGCCGCCGCGATGCTGACGGGACAGCCGTCAGTGCTGGCATCGGCGCTGATCAAGGTGTCCGATGACATCGCCCGCATCCCGACGCGGGACCTGCGAACCGTGCAGCCGTTCAACGCTTTCCTCTTCGCTCCGGCACTCGGCACCGGGATCGGGCTGGCCGGGCTGCTCTCGACCCATCCGCCGCTGCAGCAGCGCCTCGACCAGCTCGCGGCGCTCGCCGTGCAGATGTAGGACCCGGTGGGCTTCCTCGACGTCCTGCTCGGACGGACGCGGTCACCGGTGCCGGACCTGCCCGTGCTGTTCCGGATCCCGGGTGCGGCGATGACGCTGCGCGAGGCCACCGGTTTCGCCCCCACCGGCACCGGTGCGGTGTGCGTCCGGGCGGCCGAGGGCGCAGCAGCCGAGCGGGCCTGGACCGACATCCGTGACCTCCTGCGTCTCGATCCCGGAACCGACGTGCGGTTCGTGGCGGACGAGTTCGGGTGCACCTGGGTCAGTTGCCATCGCGACGACGGGGACCTCACGACGCTCACGACCCAGCTGCACGGCGTGAACACCACGCTGGACGAGGCGGGGTTGGGGACGTCGTTGCTGTGCACCGTGACCGGCTTCGTCAGCAATCCGGTCGACGGCGCGCAGCGGCGCCTCGGCCTGGTCCACCTGTTCTCGCGGGGAACGGTCTACCCCTTTGCCCCGACCGCTGGTCGGCAGCGCGATACGGCGTTGGAGCTGCAGGTGCGAGCCCTGCTCGGGAGTGCCCTGCCGATCGAGCCCGATCTCGGTCGCTGGTTTCCGCTCTGGGGAGCGCCGGTCCCGTGACCGGGACATCGGCTCCGACGGGCAGGGACCAATGTCGCGGGTCCGCAACCGTAGGTCCCGCCGGGCCGCGTCGCTCGGCCCTGCCGCGAGGGCTGCGAGGGCTCCTAACGTCGTGTCATGTTCGAGGTGCGGGTGCATGGCCGAGGCGGCCAGGGTGTGGTCACGACTGCGGCGCTGCTGTCGATCGCGGGGTTCCGGGACGGCAGGCAGGCCCAGGCGTTCCCGAGCTTCGGCTCGGAGCGCACCGGTGCGCCGGTGGTCGCGTTCTGCCGGCTGGCCGACGATCCGATCCGGTCGCGGGAGCTGGTGTTCGCGCCCGACGCGCTCATCGTGCAGGACGCCACGCTGCTGCACCACGTCGATGTCTTCGCGGGGCTGCGCCCCGACGGGTACGTGCTGGTCAACTCCTCCCGCTCCGTGGCTCAGCTGGGCATCGGTCGCATCGCCGACCGGCTGGCTGCCGGGCGGGTCCTGATCGTGCCGGCGTCGCGGATCGCGACCGAGCACCTCGGCAGGGCCTTGCCTGGCGCCGCGTTGCTGGGGGCCTTCGCGGCCCTGACCGGCCAGGTCACGCTCGGCAGCGTCATCGTGGCCGTCCACGAGCAGTTCATCGGGCCGGTCGCAGCGGGGAACGCCGCTGCCGCGCGGGCCGCATTCGACGCCGTGACGCCAGAAACCGTGACGACAGATCCCGGGGCGAGGAGCAGGACATCATGCTGAGGCAGATCGAGGGATCGCGCGCGGTGGCCGAGGCGGTGGCCGCCTGCCGGCCCGAGGTGATCTCGGCCTATCCCATCTCGCCGCAGACGCACATCGTGGAGCAGCTGAGCACCCTCGTGCGCCTCGGCGCGCTCGGCGCGTGCCAGTTCGTCAACGTCGAGTCGGAGTTCGCCGCGATGTCGGTGACCATCGGTGCCTCGGCGACCGGCTCCCGCGCGTACACCGCCACGGCGAGCCAGGGGCTGCTGTTCATGGCCGAGGCCGTGCACAACGCCGCCGGGTTGGGCCTGCCGATCGTCATGACCGTGGCCAACCGGGCGATCGGCGCGCCGATCAACATCTGGAACGACCACAGCGACGCGATGAGCCAGCGCGACGCCGGGTGGGTCCAGCTCTACGCCCGGACGGTTCAAGAGGCCGCGGACCTGCACGTGCAGGCGTTCCGGCTGGCCGAGGAGGTCTCGCTGCCGGTCATGGTCTGCTTGGACGGGTTCGTGCTCACCCATTGCTACGAGCCGGTCGACGTGCCGGACCGGGAGCGGGTGGCGGCGTTCCTCCCGGACTTCCGGCCCCGTCAGGTGCTCGATCCCGACCATCCGGTGTCGATCGGCGCGATGGTCGGGCCCGAGGCCTTCACCGAAGTGCGCTACCTCGCCCATGTCGCGCACCTGCGGACCCTGGAGGTCGTCCCGCGGGTGGCGGCGGAGTTCGCGGCCCTGTTCGGCCGCGACTCCGGAGGGCTCCTGCACCCCTACCGCTGCGATGACGCGACGACGGTCGTCGTCGCGCTCGGATCGGTGCTCGGGACGCTCGCGGACACCGTCGACGAGCTGCGGCACGGGGGCGTGCGGGCCGGTGTCCTGGGCGTCACCTCCTACCGGCCGTTCCCGTTCGCGGCTGTCCGTGCCGCGCTGCGGACGGCAGACCGCGTGGTGGTGATCGACCGGGCGCTCGCCCCGGGAACCGGTGGGATCCTCGCCGCCGACGTCCGGACGGCGCTGACCGGGGTGCCGGTACCGGTGTCCACCGTGGTCGCCGGGCTCGGCGGGCGGTCGATCACCCGGTCGTCGCTGGGGGCGATGTTGCTGCACGCCGAGCGGGACGAGTTGGAGCCGCTCTCGTTCCTCGACCTCGACGTCGCACGAGTGGACCGGGAGCTCGCCCGAACCGCCTCCCCGAAGGGCCGGTGGTGACGGTGGCTGCGCAGCCGATCCGCTTCTACCAGACCGGGACCCACGTGGTGGGCAACCGCCTGCTCGAACCCGGTCAGCGCTCGGTGCAGGCCGACGAGCACCGCGCCAACTCCCTGACCTCCGGACACCGGGCCTGCCAGGGCTGCGGCGAGGCGCTGGGTGCGCGCTACGTGCTCGACGCCGCGATGCGCGCCACCGGCGGGAAGATCGTCGCGATCAATGCGACTGGCTGTCTCGAGGTCTTCTCCACGCCCTACCCCGAGACGGCGTGGCGGCTGCCGTGGCTGCACTCGCTGTTCGGCAACGCACCCGCCGTGGCCACCGGGGTGGCCGCGGCACTGAAGGCGCAGGGGCGCGCGGATGTCCGCGTTGTGGGCCAGGCCGGCGACGGCGGCACCGTCGACATCGGCTTCGGTGCCCTGTCGGGCATGTTCGAGCGTGGTGACGACGTCCTGTTCGTCTGCTACGACAACGAGGCCTACATGAACACCGGCGTGCAGCGTTCCGGGGCGACGCCGCCTGCCGCCGCCACCACGACCACCCCCGCGGTCGGCCCCGCACCGGGGGCTCCGTTCGGGCAGGGCAAGGACCTGCCGCGGCTGGCGATGGCCCACGAGATCCCCTACGTGGCGACGGCGACGGTCGCCGACCTGCGCGATCTCGAGGCCAAGGTGGCGCGCGCGATGGAGTTCCACGGTGCGCGGTACCTGCACGTGCTGGTGCCCTGCCCGCCGGGCTGGGGCAGCGCCTCGCGCGACACGATCCGACTGGCCCGCCTCGCTCGCGACACCGCGCTGTTCCCGGTGTTCGCGGCGGAGCGCGGCGAGGTCGTCGACGTGTCGCGCCTGCGCGAGCAGCGCCCGGTACAGGAGTACCTGCAGCCGCAGGGCCGCTACGCGCACCTGTTCGGCGACCCGGGCCGCCCCGATCTCGTGGCCGCCATCCAGGCACTCGCCGACCGCAATGTCCGCCGCTACGGCCTGCTGGAGGAGCACTGATGGACGAGCCCTTCGCGATCACCCTCGACGTGGGGTCCAGCCTGGCCAACCACACCGGGACCTGGCGCACCGAGCGACCCGTCTACCTCGACCGGACGCCACCCTGCACCGCAGCGTGCCCAGCCGGGGAGGTCGTGCAGCGCTGGCTCTACGACGCCGAGGACGGCGGCTACGAGTCCGCGTGGCGCATGATCATGGCGGCGAACCCGTTTCCCGCCATCACGGGCCGGGTCTGCTACCACCCGTGCGAGAGCGCCTGCAACCGCGGCGAGCTCGACACGGTGGTCGGCATCCAGTCCGTGGAACGCTTCCTCGGCGACGAGGCCGTGCGGGTCGGATGGGTCCCGGATCCCGTCGCCGCCCCGACCGGAAGGCGTGTGCTCGTCGTCGGGGCCGGCCCGTCCGGGCTCTCGGCTGCCCACCAGCTCGCCCGCCGCGGGCACGCCGTCACCGTCCGCGACGCGCAACCGCTGCCGGGCGGCATGATGCGCTACGGCATCCCGGCCTACCGCCTGCCCCGCGCCGTGCTCGACGGCGAGATCGCGCGGCTGCTCGCCCAGGGCATCGCCCTGGAGACGGGAACCACCGTCGACGACGTCGCTGCCGCCGCGCGGGAGTTCGACGCCGTGTACCTCGCCGTCGGGGCGCAGCTCGGCCATCGCACCACCATCCCGGCGGGTGACGGCGCCCGGGTCCTCGACGCGCTCGCCCTCTTGCACGACGTCGCCGCGGGGGAGCCCCCCGCGCTCGGCAGGCGGGTGGTCGTATACGGCGGCGGCAACACCGCGTTCGACGCCGCCCGCAGCGCACGGCGCCTCGGCGCCACCGACCCGCTCGTGGTCTACCGGCGCACCCGCGACCGGATGCCGGCCCACGACGCCGAGCTCGCGCAGGCGATCGAGGAAGGCGTGACGGTGCGCTGGCTGTCCACCGTGACGCACACCGATGCGGAGACGGTCACCGTCGAGCGGATGGAGCTCGACGACACCGGCTTCCCGCAGCCGACGGGCGAGTTCGACGAGCTCGCCGCCGACACCCTCGTGCTCGCGCTCGGCCAGGACGTCGACTCGTCGGCGCTGACCGGCGTGCCCGGGATCGTGGACGCCCATGGGCTGCTGCGGACCGGTCCGGACTTCGCGACCACGGTGCCCGGCGTGTTCGCCGGGGGCGACGCCGTGGCGGGTGAACGCACCGTGACCGCCGCGATCGGGCACGGCGCACAAGCGGCGCGGCACATCGACGCGTACCTGCGCGCGACGGCCTACCAGCCGCCGCCGAAGCCGCTGCCGGCGACGTTCGACCTGCTCAACCCCGTCTACTACAGCGACGCACCGGCCACCGTGCGCAGCCGACTCGAGCTCGCCCGCCGGGTGAGCACGTTCGACGAGGTGGAGGCCGGCCTCGACGCGGACACGGCGCAGTTCGAGGCCCGTCGCTGCATGTCGTGCGGCACCTGTTTCGAGTGCGACAACTGCTACGGCATGTGCCCGGACAACGCGATCACGAAGCTCGGGCCCGGGCTGCGGTTCGCCATCGACTACGACTACTGCAAGGGATGCGGGATCTGCGTGGCGGAATGCCCTGCCGGCGCGATCACGATGCAACCCGAGGAACGCTGAGCGGCACCGTGACCAGTGACGATCGGACTCCGCTCCACTCCCGACCACCCGAAGGCGCTGCCGTGTCCGTCCGACGTCTCCACCGGTATCCCCGAGCAGGGGCTCACCGATGAGCACCTGGCACCGCCCCAACCCCGACCCGGGCAGATCGTCTGCTCCCACCGGGCAGACCCCACGGCGGCGCTGGTGGCTCCCGGTGCTGTGGATCCTCGGGATGATCGCCATGTGGGTGCTTCCCGTCCTGCTGATCCCCTCGCAGCAGGAGCTGACCTACACGGAGTTCGTCGCACAGGTGACGACGAACAAGGTGGCCACCGCGACGATCAGCGGCAGCGGGGCGATCAGGGGCAACCTCGTCGGGGGTGCGGCCTACACGTCGCAGCTCCCGACCGCGCTGGCCGACCCGAGCCTGCTCCCGCTGCTGGCGTCTCACGACGTGGCGGTCACGGCGACCAACCCCGACGCCGGGTCGCTGGTCAGCGTCCTGTTGTCGTTGCTGCCGTATGCCTTGATGATCGGCGTGGCCCTGTGGTTCCTGCGGCGCGGCAGCACGCAGGCAGGCGGTGGTCGGCTCGGCGGGATGATGGGCGTCGGCGCCTCCAAGGCCAAGATCTACGACGAGTCGAAGCCCGGCGTGCGGTTCGCCGACATCGCGGGCTACGACGGGTGCAAGACCGAGGTCATGGAGGTCGTGGACTTCCTCAAGAATCCCGAGCGCTACCGCCGAGCAGGGGCGAAGGGGCCCAAGGGGGTCCTGATGGTCGGTCCGCCCGGCACCGGCAAGACACTGCTCGCGCGGGCGGTGGCCGGTGAGGCGGCGGTGCCGTTCTTCTCGATCAGCGGCTCCGGCTTCGTCGAGATGTTCGTCGGCGTCGGCGCTTCGCGCGTGCGGTCGCTGTTCGAGGACGCGCGCAAGCGTGCACCCTCGATCATCTTCATCGACGAGATCGATGCGATCGGTGGCCGCCGCGGGTCGGGTGGGGGTTTCGGGGCCAACGACGAGCGCGAGCAGACCCTCAACCAGCTGCTGTCGGAGATGGACGGGTTCGAGGCGGGCAGCGGCGTGGTCGTGATCGCGGCGACCAACCGCGCGGACTCGCTCGACGCGGCCCTGTTGCGGCCCGGCCGGTTCGACCGGACGGTGGAGATCCCGCTGCCCAACCAGCAGGAGCGGGCGGCGATCCTGGCCATCCACGGCCGGGGGAAGCGGCTGGGCGCCGATGTCGATCTCGGTGCCGTGTCCCGCGGCACCCCGGGGTTCTCCGGAGCCGATCTGGCCAACCTCGTCAACGAGGCGGCGATCAACGCGGTGCGCGCCGACCGGGACGTCGTGACGGCTGCCGACCTCGACGCCGCGCGCGACCGCCTGCTGCTGGGGCGGCGCGACACCTCCAACGCGTTGCTACCGGGGGAGAAGCGGTCGGTGGCCGTGCACGAGGCGGGGCACGCGCTCGTCGCCGCGCTGTCCCCGCACGCCGACCCCGTCGCGAAGATCACGATCCTGCCGCGGGGCTCGGCACTGGGTGTCACCGAGCAGCTGCCCGTGGCGGAACGGCACCTGTACCCGCTGAGCTACCTGACCGATTCCCTCGCGGTGCACCTCGGCGGCCGCGCCGCGGAGCTGGTCGTGCTCGGCGAGGCGTCCACCGGTGCGGCCAACGACCTGTCCTCGGCGACCGAGCTGGCCACCCGCATGGTGCGGGAATGGGGACTGTCCCCGCAGCTCGGCCCGGTCGGCTACGGACCGGACGGCGCCACCCACGACAACCCGCTCGGTGCCCGGCCCTACGCGGAACAGACCCAGCGCACCGTCGACCGGGAGGTGGCTCGCCTGTTGCGCGAAGCCGAGGACCGGGCCGGTGCGATCCTGCAGGGCCACCGGGACGCACTCGACCGGCTCACCGCGGTGCTGATGGAACGCGAGACCATCGACGGCAGCACCCTCGACGCGATCATCGGAAACCGGATCGCCGCGCAGCCCGCCGCCCTGGCGTGAGGAGGGACGGCGCGAACCGCGCCGTCCGGTCGGCGTCGCGATCCCAACCCCGTAGACCCTTCGCTCGCCGTTCGCTCGCCGAGGGCCACGATCCGCGGAGCGCACACGCAGCCTCTTCGGTGTTGCCGAAGCCAGGGCGTGACCCGCGCAGGACCGCACGCCCGATCGGGAAGTGCGACTGCGCGTGCACCCTGTCGGGCTGCTGTGCGGCCATCGGCCGGTCCTGCTGGAAGCCGTCCAGGGCAGGCTGATGCGCAGCGTGGGGTGCCACGGCGTGCCGATCGAGGCCACCCGGTGGACCGTCACGCCGGGGTGTAGATGCCGGCGCCGATCAGCACCGCATCGGGGCTCCGGGCGGTGGAAAGGGCCGCGGCGCCGTGGTGCGCGGAACCCGGCCCTCATCGGGGGCTGCCCGGGCCAGCACCAGGACCCCGGCAACGGCGATGAGCGCCAGCGCGATCTGCGCGGCCGCCGTGACCGGCTGCGTCGCCATCGACTCCCCGC
This sequence comes from Pseudonocardia sp. GCM10023141, assembly GCF_042653605.1. Taxonomy (NCBI): domain Bacteria; kingdom Bacillati; phylum Actinomycetota; class Actinomycetes; order Pseudonocardiales; family Pseudonocardiaceae; genus Pseudonocardia; species Pseudonocardia sp. GCM10023141. Next base: position 82,607 of record NZ_JBHSIR010000027.1, on the reverse strand, counting down.
AGAACGCGATGCCCACGACCACCGCGGTCAGCGGGTCGAGCACGGTGGTGGCCGCGACCGTGACCGCGGTCGGTCCCGACGCGTAGGCCTGCTGGATCAGCCACGTCCCGCATCCTGCGAGCAGGACGGCCTCGGCGGCGAACCCGGCACCGGCCGGGACGTCACCCAGGACCAGCACCGCCTGCGATGCCGCCCGGATCAGCGTCGACCCGAGGCCGAACACGACCGCGGCGCTCCCGGCGAGCGCCATGCAGCGGACGCGGCCGCTGGTCCGCAGTCCGAACAGGGCGACCACCAGCACCGCCACCACGACGAGCTGCATCCCGGCGGAGGGCAGGGCCGCTCCGGCGGTCACGGTCAGCGCGGTCAGCGTCACGAAGCCGGCGATCCCCGCACACACCAGCCCGATCGCGATGCGCGCGCGCATCGGCAACGGGCTGCGCCGAGACGGCGTGCCGAGCAGGACGGCCGCAACGAGGCTCAGCACACCGACGGGTTGCACGATCGCAAGAGGGGCGAGCGACAGCGCGACAACGTGCATCGAGGTGGCCAGCAGGGACAGGCCGGCACCGCCCAGCCAGCCACGCGAACGCACGGCCCGACCCAGCGCCGCCGCCGGTAGCCGGTCCGGGGTAGCGGCGGCGGTGGTGGTGACGGCATCGTGCTGGAGGCGGACGCCGAGCGCGAACAGCACGGCCGCGACCGTCGCCAGCCCGATCGCGGTCAGAGTGGTAACCATCGGGGCCTTTCCGGTGATTGCGGCAGGCTGCAGGAGGTAGCGCACGGCACGCTGCCGAGGGAGGCAGCCAGCAGGACGCGGTGGCGTGCCCGGCAGCGTCCATCGGTTCAGTCGACCGGAGCAGCGCACCCCGGAGCCAGGGCCCAAAGCCGTGACTGGTGCCGCCTTCGGACCCTGCCCGGCACCAGCGGTGGACGTGACGGTGGCCGCGGGTCCACGAAAGGCCCTTGGTCGGCGCCGAAAGGGCCGAAATACCCTCGGCGCGGGAGGCTGCGAGCGGGCAGTATCAGTTCCGTCACCACAGACTTCCACTCTGTCGCTGGGGAGCGGGCGAGTGGCGCGAGCGGGGGTCAGGCCTCCCGAACCGGGAGCCCTGACCCCCGCGTCTCCCCAGCCGCCCCGCAGCCGGGGCCTGCGTGAGCGGGAGCTCGTCCGGCCCGAGGCCACGAGGTCTTCCGTGATGCCACGAGGAGTCGTTGGGCCCTGCCGCTCGGAACGGCCCGGGTTGCAAGCTGCAGTGGGCACACCGCCCATCTAGGGAGCTACTCATGAACCTCAGCACGTACGTCATCGTTCTCGTCGGCCTGCTCGTGGTGTTCGGATCCGCCATCCGGATCGTCAAGCAGTACGAGAAGGGTGTGCTGTTGCGGTTCGGCCGGGTGATCGGCGTGCGAGAGCCCGGCTTCCGGCTGATCATCCCGATCGTGGACGTGATGCGTCGGGTGTCGATGCGGATCGTGACCATGCCGATCCAGTCCCAGGGCATCATCACGCGCGACAACGTGAGCGTCGATGTCTCCGCTGTGGCCTACTACCGCATCGTCGACGCGGAGAAGTCCGTGGTGGCGATCGAGAACGTGCGGGCGGCCATCGACCAGATCGCACAGACCACGCTGCGGAAGGTGGTGGGCAAGCACACGCTCGACGAGACGCTTGCCGAGACCGACCGCATCAACTCCGACATCCGCGAGATCCTGGATGTGACCACGCTCGACTGGGGTGTGGAGGTGACGCTGGTGGAGCTCAAGGACATCCAGCTGCCGGAGAGCATGAAGCGCGCGATGGCGCGGCAGGCCGAGGCGGAGCGCGAGAAGCGCGCGAAGATCATCAACGCCGAGGGCGAGTCGCTGGCGGCCAAGGCGCTCGGCGACGCGGCCGACGTGATGATGGCGCACCCGCTCGCACTGCAGCTGCGCAACCTGCAGAGCCTGGTCGAGATCGCGGTCGACAAGAACAGCACGGTCGTGTTCCCGGCCCCGTTGATGAGCACCATCGGCGAGCTCGGCACCTTCCTGGCGCGCGAGGCCGCCGCTGCCAGCGCCTCCGCCGCACCGGCCGCCTCGACCCGGTCGGCGGCTGCGACCGAGCACCCTGCCGTCAACGGTGCCGTCGCCGGCGCGGAACTGGTGGTCTGACGGGATCGAGACGATGACCGCGCACGGTGGCCCGCCTCAACGAGGTCGGGCTCAACCGCATCACCACGCCGATCGCCGCGCGACTGCCCGGGTTCGGCGTGGTGGTGCACCGGGGTCGCCGGTCCGGTCGGATCCACCGCGCCCCGGTCGGCCTCTTCCGGTCCCGACATCGCCAGCACGATGTACATCGTGCTGGCGTCAGGATTCGCGGTGCTCGAGCTGTTCGCCCGGCCGTCCCGGCTTCGGGTCATGACGTTCGCCGACACGCTCAGGACCGCCCTGCGCCATCGATCCGGCCAGGTCGAGGTCCTGCTGATCCGGTGGTGGGCCGGAGGGCGCTGCTGACCGGCCTGACCTGCGGTACAGGACGATCGCGGTGGCGACGAGCCAGCCGACGTAGCAGGGGTAGGGAACGAACGCGTACCACCCCGAAGCAGCCATCGGTCCGGTGTCGACGACGACGCCGGCCAGCAGGCCGAGTTGCGTGGCCGCCGCGACCGCGGCGATCAGGCCCAGCCAGCCCGGCACCGCTCGGCCCGTGCCTGCCGACACCGCGAACGCCACCAGCATGACCGCGGCCGGTACGGCCGCCACCGTGAAGAGGGCCGATCCCGTCGCCGCCATCGCCACGACCAGTTCCGGTGCAGGGGTGCGCGCGGCGACCACCGCCACCGCTACCTGCCCGCCCTGGGCGACGATGCTCAGCACGACGTAGGCGACACCGGCACCGAACACGAGCGCGCCATGGCGTGCGGATCGATCGGACGCAGCGGACAGGTGAGCGCGCAGGGTCGCGAGGAACCACAGCATGAACGCGGAGCTGATCAGGAACAGCAGGCTCTGCGTCCGGAGCACGGTGGCGTTGGTGGTGAAGAACGCCGCCACCTCGACGGCGGACGCGCCAGCTGGCGGCGATCCACGCTCGAACACCGTCGCAGCCCCGCCGACGGTCAGCGCCGCCAGGCCCGCGATCGAGCCCCACCTGCCGGCGGCCGCGTCGCTCACGTGTCCGTCCGCTGCCCGCTCGCGTCCTCCGGTGCGGGTCGCGCCGCCGGCGCGACGAGGTGCTTGCCGAAGAACTCGAGGATGCGGTGCCGTGCGGCCGTGGCTGTGGCCTGGTCATAGGAGTCCGGCCCGGTCAGGCGGCCGAGCACGGCAAGCACCGCCGGCACCTCGGACGGGTCGTGGTCGTTGAGGAACCCATGCCCGGCCTGCGGGTACGTCGTGATGTCGTGCTCGACCCCGACGGCCGTGAGGACCTTCTCGAGTCGCTCCCCGGTGCCGCGGTTGGCTCGGTCCTCAGCGCCGAAGCTGCCGACGATCGGGCAGGAGCCCGCGAGTACCGATTCGGTGTAGACGTCCTTGGACGCGGTGCCGTAGTTGACGCTCGCCGCGTCGAACCCGTGGCCGGGCGCCAGTAGCAGTGCGAATCCACCGCCCATGCAGAAGCCGATGACGCCGATCCGGCCCGTGCAGTCGGCGCGTGCACTCAGCCAGGCCCGCACGGCCTCGATGTCGTCGAAGGTCCGGCCGCGCCGGGCCCGGGCGTCCCGGATCATCCGCACGAGACAGCCCGGCTTGCGACCGGCCCGGTAGAGGTCGGGCGCAGCGGCGAGGTAGCCGGCCCCGGCGAGCCAGTCGGCCTGGGCACGCAGGTCACTGCTCATCCCGAGCACGTCGTGGAGCACGACGACCCCGGGCCACGGGCCGACCCCAGCTGGAACGGCCACTGCGGTCGGGAGCGGCTCGGCGCCGGCGGGAACCATCACCTCCGCCGTCATGGCGCACCGGGCCCGGGCCGGCGGCCATCGAGGATCGAGCGGGCTGCGGGGGCCGCGGTTGGGCCGCGGGACGCGGGAGTGGATCGGGTCATCGATCCACGATGCGGAGCGTTCGGCCGCCGGTGCAGGGGCCAACGGCCCTCGTTCGGGGGCGAATGACCAATTGCGCCGGTGGACGGGCTGGGTACGGCTGGCTCCGCAGCCCGCGTTCCCCGGTGCACCGGATCGCTCGGGGCCGAAAGACCTGCGGGTTCGGTGGCTTGTGGTCCTGCCCGAGTCCGTGGCGAGCCGGCAGGCTCGATCTCGTCAGCGAAGGAGGTGGAGATGAGGTTCACCTGGAAGGACACGGCAGCTGCGATCCTGGTCGTGGCTATCGTGGTCACGTACGTCGGCTACCTGGTGTGGGGCGAGATGCCCTTCATTCAGGACCCCCGCGGCATGGCCGCCACCGGACTGGTTCTCGGTCTGGTCGCAGCCGTGCTCGCCGGGCGTGCCGCGTTCGACCCCGGGGCGCTGAACCGGACGGCACTCGTGACGGGCGTGATCGCGCTCGGCCTCGGTGTCGCCGCGGCGTGGACCGCGTACGAGTACCTGCTGGCGCCGTTCGTGATCGCGATCGTCGTCACGTGGGGGCTCGGCACCCTGATCCACACCCGCGCCCTGCCGCCCGTGAGGGCGACCGGGCACGTGCGTGAGCACGTCTGACAGAACTGGAGCCGTGGTCGCCGGAGCCACCCGGCGACCACGGCTCCGCCCTGCCTTGAGGAGGCGGCCCGATGACCGATCCACGCCACGCCGACGAGCAGTTGCACCGCGCGGCCGAGACGCTCAGGCGCGCGGTCGCGGGTCGTGCCCGTGGTCCGTGGCGATGGTCTGATCCCGACCCCGATGCGGGTGCGGCCGAGCGGATCGGCCGGCCGACGAGCATGAAGGACCTGACGGCCTTCCCGCGGACAGCTGCTCGCCCGGATCCCGGGTCATCGGGCCGCGAGCCCATGGACGCCCTCGACCGTGCGATCGCAGGCGATGCTCCCGGACCGCCGGTGCGGCGAGGTGCCCACCCGGGGGCCGGGGGCAGCATCGGTCCGTCCGTGGCCGCATCGTTGGCAGCGCTGCTCGATGCGCTGGCGGGCACGCTGGTCGCAGCGGTCGATGCGGGTGGATCCCTGGACGACGAGCCCTACCGGTCGGCGCTGCGCCTGGCTGCCGTGATCGGTGACGGTACGGCGAGCTGACCGGGAACTGCCCGCGACGAGGGCGAAGGGCCTGCGGTGCCGGGAGTTCCGGCCCCTGTGCCCGGGGCGGTGCCGTGGTGATGCTGGGCGCGTGGCCGTCGCCACCGGCGCGGCAGCGGATCGAGAGAAGGACAGTCACATGCAGGCAGTGGTGGTGGTGGAATCGGTGTTCGGCAACACCAGGGCGGTCGCGGAGGCGATTGCCGAAGGCCTGGCGAAGACCATGAACGTGCGGGTTCTCGACGTGTCCGCGGCCCCGGCGTCGACCGCGGGGATCGACCTGCTCGTCGTCGGCGGACCGACGCACGTCTTCGGGCTGACGAGGCACTCGACGCGGGAGTCGGCGGCCGAGCAGTCCGGTGGTGCCGTCGTGGCCGCGGCGATCGGACTACGCGACTGGCTCGACGACCTTCCGGGAGGGAGCGCGCTCGCGGCGGCCTTCGACACCCGGACCGATCACCCCCGGCTGCCGGGCTCGGCAGCGGGCGGCGCGGTCAAGCGGCTGCGCAGGCGCGGCTATCGCATGATCGCCGATCCGGAGACGTTCCGCGTGCTCGGTACGAAGGGGCCGCTGCTGATGGGGGAGCCCGAGCGGGCGCGGGCATGGGGTGCGCTGCTCGGTAGCCAGCTCGTGCCCACCGCGTGACAGCGATCGCCACCGACGGACGGGCCGAGGTCAGCGGTCGGCCAGCGGTCCGCGGTGGCTGAACCGGCTCGCGCGCCGGTGGATGCGGTGCGTCGTGTCGCGTCGGCGTCGATCCGGCACGGGTGCGACCCGCTCGCTGTAGAACAGCGTCTTGGCGACCTCGATGAGGATCAGGTAGACGACGATCAGCCCGGCGAGCACCGCGAGGAAGGCCGGCGGCAGGGGCTGGAAGCCCAGCACGCCGGCCAGCGGGGTGAACGGCAGCGCCACCCCGACCGCGACGACAGCGAGGGTGGCGCAGGTGAGCGGCGTGCTCGGGCGGCTCCGCAGGAACGGAACCCGCCGGGTGCGAATGGCGAAGATCACCAGCGTCTGGGTGGCGAGCGATTCGACGAACCATCCGGAGCGGAACAGGTCCGGGCCTGCGTGCAGCGCTCCCAGCATGATCCCGAAGGTCAGGAAGTCGAACAGCGAGCTCACCGGCCCGAAGAACAGCATGAACCGCCGGATCATGTGCAGGTCCCAGTGCGACGGCGCGCGCATCTGGGCGTCGTCGACGTTGTCGGTGGGGATGCTGAGCTGGCCGGCGTCGTAGAGGAGGTTGGTGAGCAGGATCTGCGAGGGCAGCATCGGCAGGAACGGCAGGATCGCGGCCGCCCCGGCGGCGCTGAACATGTTGCCGAAGTTGCTCGAGGTTCCCATCAGCACGTACTTGATGGTGTTGGCGAAGGTCCGCCGTCCCTCGGCGACGCCGCCGGCCAGCACGCCGAGGTCCTTCTCCAGGAGCAGGACGTCGGCAGCGTCCTTGGCGACGTCGGTGGCGGTGTCGACCGAGATCCCGATGTCGGCGGCATGCAGCGCGAGCGCGTCGTTCACCCCGTCGCCGAGGAACCCGACGTCGCGGCCCCGGGTGCGCAGCAGCCGGATGATCCTGGCCTTCTGCTCCGGCGCGACGCGAGCGAAGATCGTCGCCGTCTCGGCGGCAGCGGTGAGGTGCTCGTCGTCCATCGCCTCGATGTCGGTGCCCACCAGCGTGCCGCCGGACACGAGGCCCAGTTCCGCGCAGACCTTCTCGGCCACCAGAGCGTTGTCGCCGGTCGCGACCTTGACCGCGATGCCGAGTGCCGCCAGCCGCCGCAGCGCGTCACCGGCGTCGGCCTTCGGCCGGTCGAGGAACACGAGGAACCCGTCGAGGGTCAGGTCGTGCTCGTCGTCGGGTGCTGGGGAGCGCGTGGCGGGAAGGGACCTGCTGGCGACGGCGATCACCCGGCTTCCGTCGGCGAACAGCGACCGCAGCGTCGCGGCGGCGGCCGGTGGCACCTCGGTGCAGCGTGCGAGCACGGTCTCGGGGGCACCCTTGACCACCAGCAGTGGGCCGCCGCTCGGCTCGTCGATCAGTACCGACACCATGCGCCGGTCGTGATCGAACGGGAGCGTGCCGATCCGGCGTCCGGCGGGCGCCGGGGTGGCGGCCGCAGCCCAGAGCGCCGCGTCGAGCGGATTCCCGCCGACGCCTTCGGACTCCGTCGCGAGCAGGCCCTTGCGGAACACCTCGTCGGACGGGGCACCCGCGGCGTCGAGCGCGGCGCTGAAGCTGACGCTGCCCTCGGTGAGGGTGCCGGTCTTGTCGGTGACAAGCACATCCATGTCGCCCAGGTCCTCGATGCACACCAAGCGCTTCACCAGCACCTTGTGCCGTGCGAGGCGTCGGGACCCGGTCGCCAGGCTCATGCTGACCACCGCGGGGAGCAGCTGCGGGGTGATCCCCACGGCGATGGCGAGTGAGAACAGCAGGGCATCCAGCAACGGGCGGGCGAGCAGCACATTGGTGGCCAGGATGAACGCGCTGAGCACCAGTGCGACGTAGAGCAACAGCATCGAGTAGCGGCGCAACCCGACCTGGAACTCGGTCTCTGGCTGGCGCTCACCCAACCCGACGGCGATCCGCCCGAACGCGGTGCGGGCGCCGGTGGCGACCACGACGCCGGTCCCGCTACCGGCCTGCACCACCGTGCCCATCAGGGCGCACGAGCTCAGCTCCGCGAGCTCGGCACCGGGAGCGACCGGTGCGGGGTCCTTCGCCGCCGCCGCGGTCTCGCCGGTCAGCACGCTCTCGTTGCACTCCAGACCGGTGGTCTCCAGCAGGCGCAGGTCCGCGGGAACGACCTCACCCATCGCCAGCCGGACGACGTCACCGGGCACGAGGTCGGTGACGGCCACCTCGACCGGCACCGCATCGCGGAGTACGACGACTCGGTACCGGACCGCGGTGTGCAGTGCCTCCGCCGCGCGCTCGGCGCGGTACTCGTTGACGAAGCCCAGCCCCACGCTCGCCGCGAGGATCACGCCGATGATCACTGCGTCCGTGCGCTCCCCGAGGAGGTACGAGACGGCGGCGGTGACGAGCAGCAGGACCAGCAGCGCGCTGCGCAATTGCCTGCCCAGCACCGCGAGCGGGCGGGCGTGGTGGCTGCGCACCGCGTTGGGGCCGACGGCCGCCCGCCGCGCTGTGACGTCCGTGGTGCTCAGGCCGGTCGGCCCGGTCGCGAGCGCCGTCAGGACATCCGTGGCGCCGCGCGCGGCTGCGTCGGCGGCCGTCATGCGCGCGGCTACCGGCGGCAGTTGCACGCCCACCGCAGTGTCCACATCGTGGTGTCTAGTCGCCGCTCGGTGCCGGGGGACAGGGTCGAACGGCCCTGATCACGGTCTGCCCGCTCGGTCCCGCCCGAGCCGGGAACGTACGGGCCGAACGGCCGGAGGATGGCCATCACCTTTCCACCGGCCGACCGGCCGACCGGCCGGCAGCGCCGCCGCAGTGCCCACTCGCAGAACGACGATCGGCGTCGTGTTGCGGAGGTTGGCTCCCGAACAGCCGACTCGAGGTCTTCGACGGATCCGGTCACTCCCCGCACGGCGAGCAGCCGGCCCGTTTCGCGCGCGAGAACGGGACCGTCGGCCCTGCCGGGTCTGCCTGATCTCCGCTGCACTGGGGTCGTGACGACCTCAGGCACGGTGCCGGCCGGCTCGGACCCGGGCGCGCGACCCACAGGCGACGAACCGGACGTGCCGGGCCCCCCGTCGCGCTCGCCCGGCCGCCGGTGGGTTCGCCGCGGCGTCGGCCTCGTCGTGCTGCTCATCGTGATCGAGTACGGGATCGTGCCCCTTCTCGCCGACGTCGACTCGGTCCGGGAGGCCGTGCGGGGGGTGCAGGCATGGTGGTTCGTGCCGGGGGTTGCCCTGGAGGCGCTGTCGATACTGGCCTACGGCCTCTACACCCGGGCGCTGCTGGGGCGGGCGGGCCGACCGCCACTGTCGCGTGTGGTGCGAATCGATCTGACCACCTGGGGCGCGGGTCACGTCCTGCCGGGCGGGCCCGCGGGGACGGCCGCGCTGCGCTACCGGCTGCTGACCGACGCCGGGGTGGGCCGGTCCGACGCCGTCCTGCTCGCGGGTGTCCAGGGCGTCGTGTCCGCCATGATCCTGCACGTGATCCTCTGGGCCGCGCTGCTGATCGCGATCCCCCTGCACGGCGGCATCCGGCTCGTCGAGCTCGCGGTGGTCATCGGCCTGGTCGCCGCCGCGGACGTGCTGCTCGTGACGGTCGTCGCGCCCCGCGGGCTGGGCCGGGTCGGGCCGGCGCTGCGGCGCGTCGCCGCGCGGATCCACGCAACGTGGGTGCGCCAGCTCGAGCGGCAGTCGCGTGACGTCGTCGAGCAGGTGCGCCGGATCGGGCGCGATCGCCGGCGGCTCGCACTGGCCACGACCTGGGCGGGGCTCAACTGGCTGCTGGATGCCGCCGCGCTGGAGGTGTTCCTGCTCGCGCTCGGGCAGCCGGTCGATCCGGTCGGTGTTCTCGTCGGGTTCGGGCTGGCCAGCACGCTCGGGGTGCTGCCGATCACACCGGGCGGGATCGGCGTCGTGGAGGGGGTGCTGGTGCCGGCGCTGGTCGCGTTCGGGGTGCCCGCCGCACCGGCACTCGTCGCCGTGCTCGGGTGGCGGGTGGTGAGCTTCTGGCTGCCCGTTCCCGCCGGCCTGCTGAGCTACCTCTCGCTCCGACTCGACATCCCGGCGCCGGACCGTCATGCCCGTCGATGATCCTGGCCGTTGGGAGTGGTGTGCGTTCTGGTGCTGGCGCGCCGGTCAGGACCGATAGGCTTCGGGACGCGGGGGTGGGTTCTCGCCAGATCCGAGTCCGACAGCATCAGACCTTCGTGGAATCAGGCCCCGCCCCGGTTGTTCCATCGCGCGTAGTGGAGAAATGATGGGAAGTCGGGCAATTCTCGTGCTCTACATATTACTGCTGATCGCGGTGGTGGTCGGCGTGGATGTCCTGTTCTTCAGGAACGAGTTCTGGGGCCGGCTGCTGGTGAACCTCGGGATCGTGCTCATCTTCGGGGCGTTCTACCTGCGGTTTCTGAGAGCTTCGTGAATGCCGAATGGCGCGCTCTTGAGCGTCCTCGCCTATCAATGGGGTGTCGAGTCGGGTGAAGTCGTAGTCGACCTGATCACCGAGCGCGGGCTGGACGCCGTCCATGGTGATCAGGAACCGGCGCCGATGGGGACGTCGGGCACGAGCAGGTGCGCAGGCCGGTCAGGACCCCAGTGCAGCGTGAGCCGCCGGGGGGAGCGGGTGCGGTAGTGGCCGGGGAACTGACCGGTGAACGGGTTGCGGGTCGAGAGCCACCGCCCGGCCACGACCAGGCGCAAGCACTCACCGGCGCGGAACCGGGTGGCCGACGGGCCCAGCGCGACCGCCACCGCGACGACCTCGCCCGGTCCGACGGGTTGCGGGTGGCGGAGCGTGGGGACCGGGGCGTACGGCGTCGACCCCGCGGTGTCGAGCCTCCGCAGCGACACCTTCTGCCAGCCCGTGCAGACGCGGTCGCGGCCCCATCCGTAGGAGCCCTCGAAGGGTACGTAGCGCCCGGAACGCCACTTCTCGACTCCGATGACGAGGTCGGCGTCGGGCGCGCCGTGCGTCTCGACCCATACGGTGGCCGCCATCGGCCCGGTCAGCTCCACGTCCGCAGCCACCCTCCACGTGAAGGCCGCCGCCTGTCTGCGGGGATCGAAGGTGAGGGTGCCTGCTCGGTGCGGCGCCGCCAGGGTGAGCGCACCGCCGGAGGCGAGGTGCAGCCGCGTCCAGCGGGTGCTCGCGAGCGGCCACGCGGACTCCTCCCGTACCTCGACGATCCGGTCGCGGTCCTCGCGCACCTCCAGCCGCACGCGGGGCGGCGCCGCGACGTCGACCCCGCGGACGTAGCGCTCGAAGAACGCCAGCTGGGCCTGCCGCGCCGGGGCACCGTAGAAGGTGTCCCACTTGCCGCCGCGGTGGGTGTAGGCGAAGCGGTCGCTGGACCCGACCTGCTCGAAGGCCCGGAACGAGCCGCGGCTGTGCACGCAGTTGTCCGAGAAGCTCGCGCAGACCAGCATCGGCACCTCGATCGCGGCGAGTTCGGGGACGAGGGACTGCCACCAGCCGTCCCGCAGCGGGTGGCGCCGTCGTTGCCGTGGCAGCGCGACGGTGAGGCGCACGCTCCGGGTGATGATCCGGCTCCACAGGCTCGCGAACCCGTTCTCGTAGACGCCACCGGGCGTGAACAGGTCGCGGTAGGCGTCCGTGAAGCCCTCCCACGGGCAGATCGCGCGCAGCCCCGGCGGGTGCAGGGCCGCCGCCTTGTACTGCGACAGCGCCAGGTAGGACACCCCCAGCAGGCCGACCCCGCCGCTGCTCCACGGCTGCCGAGCCGCCCACTCGACGAGGTCGTGGACGTCCTCGCCCTCCCGGTCCGAGAGCAGCGTGCCCGTCCCCCCGGACGTCCCGGCTCCCCGCAGATCGGCGTTGACGACGGCGTAGCCCTGCGCCACCCACCAGACGGGATCTGGCGCCTCCCAGCCGGTCAGGCTCGACGTCGCGATCGGGGTCGGTTGGCGCATGAGCCGGTACTGCACCGGCAGCCGGTGGCCACGCGAAGAGCGGGCCGGCACGCTGTCCTTGCCGTACGGGTGCGCCGAGAGGATCACCGGGAACGGGCCCGGCCCGGGCGGCCGGTGGACGTTCACACGCAGCACCGTGCCGTCGCGCACCACTGCCGCCACGTCGCGCTCGACGTGCAGCGTGCCGGGTGCGGGCTGGTGGATCGTGATCGGTGGCCGGAGGATCGACCACAGCCGCGCGAGCCCGTAGCGGACTGCCCCGGGCCTGCGCCAGGGATGGACGAGCTCGGGCCAGGGGGGCACCATCCCCATCCCGGACCGGTTGCTCGAACCGAGCGCTCCGGACATCGTGCACTCCTCGTGTCGAGACGGCCACCCTGCACCGGACGGGCGGAGCCCGGACAGGGCCGACCGCTCCCGCCGAGCCGCCGATGGACCTGTGCCGCGGTCCTGTTCGGTCCGGAGCCCGACCGCCGGGGTCCTTCGGCACTTGATCGCGACGAGCCGCGCGGGGTTGGGTGGTGGGAGTGCTGACCCTAGCGAAGGAGGTCCCATGACCGCGCCCGAGCCTGCCGCCCATGGCCGCGAGCCCCATGCGGCAGGGCTGGGTTCCCGGCTGAACTGGCTACGAGCGGGCGTGCTCGGAGCCAACGACGGCATCGTGTCGGTGGCCGGCCTGGTCGTCGGGGTCGCCGGCGCAACGGTCGAGCGGATTCCCGTCCTCACCGCGGGGGTGGCCGGGCTGGTGGCGGGGGCGGTGTCGATGGCACTGGGCGAGTACGTCTCGGTCAGCAGCCAGCGCGACACCGAGCTCGCCCAGCTCGCCACCGAGCGGCGCGAGCTGGCCGAGACCCCCGAGGACGAGCTCGCCGAGCTCGCCGCGATCTACCGGGCCAAGGGGCTGTCCACGGCCACCGCGCACACGGTGGCGATGGAGTTGACGGCCCACAACGCGTTCGCGGCGCACGTCGAGGCCGAGCTCAAGATCGACCCGGACGAGCTGACGAGCCCGCTGCAGGCCGCCGGGGCCTCCGCGCTGGCCTTCACGCTCGGCGCGCTCCTGCCGCTGATCGCGATCCTGCTCCCACCAACAGGGTGGCGGGTACCCGTCACGGTAGCCGTGGTGCTGGTGGCGCTCGCCCTCGCCGGCGCCGTCAGTGCCCGCATCGGCGGCAGCGCCGTCCACCGCGCCGTCCTGCGGGTCGTGGTCGGCGGGGCGCTGGGGCTGGCGGTCACCTACGGCATCGGGCACCTCATCGGTGGTGCTGTCGGGTGATCGCGCCGGTCGCGGAGCCCGCCGGAGCCGTGCGAGAGCGGTCGTTCGTCCTCGTCGGATGCGTCCACCGGACCTTGAACCATCGCCGCCGTGACCAGTCTCGTGGCCGGATCATCATCGCCGGCGGTCGTCGCTGCGATTGTGGAGGGCGGTATCGATGAGCGAGGACGTCGATGGTGGGTGGCCCACCGGAGCAGGAGATCCCGTGCTGCTGTCCTCGGGAGACCGGGTGACCATCCGCCCGCTGCGTCGCCGTGACGGTCCCGGCCTGGTGGCGATGGTCGACGGGTTGAGCGCCGAATCGCGCTACCGTCGCTTTCACACGGGCCTTCCGCACCTGACCCACGCGATGGTGGACTACCTGACCGCGATCGACCATCACGACCACGAGGCGATGGTCGCGATCACCCCGGGATCGGCGGAGCTGATCGGGGTGGCCCGGTTCGTCCGCGACAAGCAGCGGGTCGACGCCGCCGAGCTCGCCGTCGTGGTGGCCGATGCCTGGCAGCGCCGTGGCGTTGCCACCGCGCTGCTGACGGCTCTCGCGCAGCGAGCCGCCGAGCTCGGCATCAGCGAGTTCACCGCCGACGTCCAGACCACCAACGGGCCCACGTTCGGGCTGATCGACCAGTTCGACAAGGACGCCGAGATCGCCTGGGACGGCAGCACCGCGAACGCACACGTGCACAACCTCGCCTGGCGGCCGGCCGCGGAGCCGACCGGGCGGTCGGTCCTTCGTCGCTTCGCCGCCATCGCCTCCCCCGGGGAGGGGGCCGCGGGCGAACCCGGCGTCGGCAGGGCGACGAGTGCGTGAACGGCGTCGCCCGACAGTCCGCGGGAACGGGCGGACGGGCGCCTCTGCGGGTCCTTGGGACCCCGCGGACGGGGCCTTCGGCCGCATCCCCGCGCGGGTCGGGTGTGAACCATCAGATCATGGATCGGCTGCGGCGCATCCGGCTGGCGCTGGCGGCGCTGTGCGTCGTACTGGTCGTCGGCACGCTCGGCTACGTCGGGCTGGGATTCGGGTTGCTCGAGGCCGTCTACCAGACGGTCACGACCATCACCACTGTCGGGTTCCGCGAGGTGCATCCCTTCGGCGCCGCCGGCCAGGTGTTCACGATCGTCCTGATCCTCGCCGGAGTGGGCACCGCCCTCTACACGTTCGGCGTCCTGCTCGAGGGGATCGTGGAGGGGGAGCTGCGCGCGCACGTCGGGAGGCGCCGGATGGATCGCGTGATCAATCGGATGAGCGGCCACGTCATCGTCTGCGGGTGGGGCCGGGTCGGGAAGTCGAGCGAGTCCTACTTCAGCGGCGTCGGCCAGCGGATCGTGGTCGTCGACCGCGATCCGGCCCAGCTCGAGGGCGTCGAGCACCCGGTCGTGCTGGGCGACGTGACCGACGACGCCGTGCTCGTCGCTGCCGGTCTCGACCGGGCCAGGGCGCTGGTCGCCGCGGTCGACACCGACGCCGACAACGTGTACCTCACGTTGTCGGCGCGCGCCCGCCGCCCCGATCTGGTGATCATCGCGCGGGCCCGCAGCGAGTCGTCGGTCGCCACGCTGATGCGGGCGGGCGCCGACCGGGTGGTGAACCCACAGCTGATCGGTGGGCGCCGGATGGCCGCGTTCGCCCTGCAACCGCACGTCGCCGAGTTCTTCGACGTCGTGATGCACGACGAGACGCTCGACCTCAGGATGGAGCAGGTCGAGATCGGGCCCGGTTCGGTGCTGCTGGACCGGCCACTGCGGCGCGAGGCGCTGCGCGCGGAGACCGGTGCGCTGCTGCTGGCGCTGCGCCGTCCGGGTGGGCTCTTCCTCCCCGACCCGCCGGTCGACACACCGATCGAGGCACAGTCCGTGCTGATCGTGCTGGGCACGGCACTGCAGCTCGCGGACGTGCGGCGCTACGTCGCGCCGAGCGGTCACAGCTCGTGAGCCGGCGCCGCGCCGGTGAAGTCCATGCCGCGCTCCACGGTGAGATCGGCCGGTCTGCCCTCCGCCTCCTTGCGCATCAGGGCCCAACGGACCCGCACCCGCGGGTCAGAGTGCCAACGAACCGACGCTGATCAGTCCGTCGAGGACGTGCCCGGCTCCACCGATCCGGAACAGATGCAGGGGTGTCCCTCGTCGTATCCCCAGCACGTCGGGCAGCAGATGTCGCGCATCTGATCCGGATGTTCCGCCATGCTCATCGTCGTCTCCCATCCTCGGCAGAACATGAGCGTCGCGCCGCCCGCCACCGACCGGGCAGTGCCGATCGACCCGACCTGTGGTGTCGCCAGGCCCCGATGGGCTCATCCCGTCCTGCCCAGGACAAATGTCCTGGCAGGCCGGGCCGGATGGCCGGTGTGCCGGTCCGTCCGATCCGGTAGACCGTCTCCATGACTGGTGATGGCGTCACGGCGACGCAGGAGATCGAGCGCAAGTACGACACCACCGCCGATCTCACCCTCCCCGATCCGGCAGAACTGCTGGGCGCGGGAGCCGTGCCCGCGCCTGTCGACGACCTCCTGGAGGCCGTCTACTTCGACACGCCGGACCTGCTCCTCCTGCACGACGGGGTCACGCTGCGCCGCCGCACGGGAGGCAAGGACGCGGGATGGCATCTCAAGCTCCCGGCCGGGCCCGATCACCGCGAGGAACTGCAGGTGCCGCTCACCCGCGCCCGCAGCCGCCCGCCTGCCGCGCTGGTGGCGCTCGTGCGCGCCTACGCCCGAGGCGCCGAGCTGGAGCCGGTCGCCGAGCTGACCACCCGGCGCCGCCGGTGGGTCCTCCCCGATGGGGACGGTGCGCTGCGGGCCGAACTGGTCGACGACGATGTGACCGCACGAACCTTCGGCGCGGATGCCGGCAGCAGGCGGTGGCGCGAGATCGAGGTCGAGCTCGGCGGCAGCGGGTCACGGAGCCTGCTCGACAAGGTGGAGCGGCGCCTGCTGGCCGCGGGCCTGCACCGATCCGGTTCGGCGACCAAGCTCGGGCGGGCGCTGGACGGGGATGAGCGCGCGGCGGCCGCCCCGTCGGTTCCCGGCCCTCGCAGCGACGCGGGCAGCGTGGTGGTCGCCTACCTGCGGACGCACGCGCACGAGCTGCGCCGCAACGACCCACTGGTGCGCTTGGATCGGGAGGACGCGGTGCACCAGATGCGGGTCTCCGCCCGGCGCCTGCGCAGCGCGCTGCAGGCGTTCGGGCGGGTCCTCGACCGGGGCCGCACCGGCCCGCTGATCGAGGAGCTGGCCTGGTTCGCCGGCGAGCTCGCGCCAGCCCGCGACGGTGAGGTGCTCGCCGAGCACATCACCGCCATGCTGGCGCAGCTGCCGCCGGACCTGGTGCTCGGCCCGGTCCGCGCGGCGACGACCGCGACGTTCGCCCGCCGCGGGGCCGATGCCCGCAAGCGTGCCCTCTCGGCGCTGAACAGCGATCGCTATCTGGCCCTGCTCCGGCTCGTCGATGCGACGCTGGCCGATCCGCCGTTCACCGCCAGGGCCGAGCGCGCGGCCCGCCGGGAGCTGCCGCGCAGCGTCGGGCGCGTCTACCGGACGCTCGAGCGCCGCATCGCGGACGCGGAACGGGCCGAGCCCGGTCCGGAGCGCGACGAGGCCCTGCACGCGGCACGCACGAGGGCCAAGCGGCTGCGCTACGCCGCGGAAGCGGCGGTCCCGGCTATCGGCGGGCCGGCCCGCAAGCTGCAACGCCCGCTCTCCCGCATGCAGGACGTGCTGGGAGCACACCAGGACACCCTGGTCTCCCGCGCGGTGCTACGGGAGCTGGCTGTGGCCGCGCATCTCGACGGTGCCAACGCGTTCACCTACGGGCTGCTGCACGGGGCCGAGGCCGTCCGAGCTGCGCAGGCCGAGTCCGAGGTGCCCACGGTGGGGAAGGGGTTGCGCCACCGGCGCAACGTCGGTTGGCTGAGCCGGTAGGTCGGGCCCGGGCTCGGTCCGGCGCTCGCCGAGCGCTCAGGAGACGAGCACCGATCGGATGTCGCGGCGCGGGGTCGGTGGCAGCGCCTCGCTCTCGGTGGCCGGCCATCCGACGCGCAGCAGCAACTGGGGATGCTCCGGCACGTGCAGCACCTCGGTGCGGATCGCGTGCCGGGTCGCCTCGATCTCCATCCCCTGGCTCAGCGGCGTCGTGGCCAGTCCCCCGCGGGTGGCGGCGAGCAGGACGGCACTCGTGGCCTCCCCGGCGCGCAGCCGGTCGACGATCCCGTCCGTGGGGGTCACGACGACCAGGAACTCCGCTGCGTCGTCGGGGCGGCCGTGCCCGGTCAGCTGGCGGGGCTGCTGGAGGCGAGCGTGCGGGAACCGCCGCAGCGGCGACGGGGTCGGCAGGCCGGGCGGAACGGGGGCGACGGCGGCCGCCGGGACGCCGTCGTGCGAACCGGGATACCGCTCGGTCCACAGCCGCAGCTCGGCCAGGTAGCCCGGGGTGGCGGCCTGCTCCCGCGCGGCGCGGACGAGCGCGTCGCTGAGCCGGGCGCGCATCGCGTCACCCGAGACGGGCACGAGCAGCACGCCGAGGCGTGCGGCCTCTCGGACGAGGTCGTCGACGGCCGTCGCGGGCACCGGCAGGTGGCTCATCCGGCGGCGCTCGGTGCGTCGCTCGTCGATGGCCGCATACAGGGCCGCGTCCTCGGCGTCACCAGGACCCGATCCCAGGTGGATGGTGGCGAGGTGACCCGCGTCCTCGGGATCCGGCATCCGGTCGATCGTGACGGACCGGTCGATCGCGGCCAGCGCCACGGCGAGATGGTGCAGGGCGGCCCCACAGCTGATCACGAGATCGCGGCGGTCCGGGTCGGTGGCCGCCAGGTGCCGGTCCCAGTCGGCATGCAGCTCGATCGCCGCGGGGTCGATCCGCCAGCGCCACGGCTGGGTGTTGTGCACCGACGGTGCGCGCAACGCGCGCGCGACGGCGGCCGCGATCTCAGGGACTCTCGACTCCACGGTCGGGTGCATGGGACTCCTCGGGGTTGTCCGGGATCGAGCGCCCCCCAGGATCGGTGGCGCGCTGGGTCCGCGGCAGAGGCGTAGGACCTGAGACCGGTCCATCGCACGGGGCGTGGAAGGGGTGCCTGCTGTCCCGGGAGCGCAGGTCGTTCGGCCCGCGCCGCTGTGCCCGGCCCGGGTGCACGCTGAGTACTCGAACACCGGACGAGCTGGAGGAGACCGCGATGATGTGGTGGGGCAACTGGCCCGGTTGGTTCGGGGTCGCCGGAGGCGGGTTCGTCCTGCTCGTGCTGCTGGCCGCACTGGTGACGGTGGGTGTGGTGCTGGCCCGCGGGACGCGCCGGCGGAGCGCGGCCACCGGATCCGCCGAGGAGGTGCTTGCCGAGCGCTTCGCCCGGGGCGAGATCGACGAGGAGGAGTTCGCCCGGCGCCGTGCTGCGTTGCGCGGAACCGCTGACCCGCCGACGGCGAGGAAGTGGCGATGACCGATGCCTGGACGCTCGTGTTCAAGGGCTGGGACCCGGCCGACGAGGGTCGTCGAGAGGCACTCCTGACCCTGGGCAACGGCCAGTTCGCCACGCGTGGGGCACTGCCGGAGGCCGGCGCGGCCGATGACGTCCATCATCCGGGCACCTATGCTGCGGGCTGTTACAACCGGCTCGTCGACCGGATCGGCGAGATGGACATCGAGACCGAGAGCCTGGTCAACCTCCCCAACTGGCTCGATCTCCGCTTCGCGGTCGCGGACGGCGGCTGGGTCGGGATGCCGGACGGCGAGCTCATCGAGCACCGCGTCACCCTCGACATGCGGCGCGGGCTGCTCAGCCGGGTCCGGACCTTCGCCGACCCCATCGGCCGGCGGACCACGGTGCGGCAGCGCCGGTTCGTGCACATGTCGCGACCACATCTGGCCGGGCTGCAGACTGTGATCACCGCCGACAACTGGTCCGGTCGGCTGCGGGTCGCCTCCGGCATCGACGGCTCGGTGACCAACTCCGGCGTCGCCCGTTACCGGGACATGGCGTCGCGGCATCTCGAGGTGCTCTCGGCCGAACCGGCGGACCGGGAGCGCCTGCTGCTCGTCGCCCAGACCACCCAGTCACGGGTGCGGATCGCGGTCGCGGCGAGAACCCGGGTCGAAGGCGGCGTCGCCGAGCGCGCGCGCCGCGTCGACCGGCAGCGCGACCGGATCGCGCACGAGATCGACCTCGACCTCGAGCAGGGACGCGCGGTCACCGTCGAGAAGATCGTGGCCATCGTGACGGCGCACGATGTCGCCGTCTCCGAGCCCGCCGTGGCGGCAATGTCCGAACTCGACGCGGCCGGTGGCTTCGAGGCGCTGGTGGGGAGCCACGAGCTGGCCTGGTACCAGCTCTGGCGCCGGTTCCGTCTGGACCTGACCGACGGGCGCGGTGGCGTCGGCGACGACACGCTGCGGACGCTGCGCCTGTGCACGTTCCACGTGCTGCAGTCGGTGTCCGCGCGGGCGATCGACCTGGACGCCGGCGTGCCGGCCCGCGGGCTGCACGGCGAGGCCTACCGCGGCCACGTGTTCTGGGACGAGCTGTTCGTGTTCCCCATGTTGACGCTGCGCAGCCCCGCGCTCGCCCGTGGCCTGCTGCAATACCGCGTTCGCCGGCTGGACGCGGCTCGCCGGGCCGCCGCCGCGGCGGGGCACACCGGCGCGATGTATCCATGGCAGTCGGGCAGCGACGGGCGTGAGGAGAGCCAGCGCGCGCATCTGAACCCGCGGTCGGGCCGGTGGGTGCCGGACCCGAGCCGACTCCAGCGGCACGTCGGGCTGGCGATCGCCTACAGCGTCTGGCAGTACTTCCAGGCGACCGGCGACCTCGAGTTCCTCGCCGATCACGGTGCGGAGGTGCTCCTGGAGATCGCGCGGTTCTTCGCCGGGCTGGCGCGCCTCGATCCCGCGACCGACCGCTACCGGATCCGCGGTGTGATGGGCCCCGACGAGTACAGCACGCGTTACCCGAACGCGCCGGAGCCCGGCATCGACGACAACGCCTACACCAACGTCATGACGGTGTGGCTGCTGTGCCGCGCGCAGGACGTCCTCGCAGCGCTGCCGGCAGTGCGGCGGACCGAGCTGATCGAATCGCTCGACCTCGGACCGGCGGAGCTGCTGCACTGGGAGGATGTCAGCAGGCGGATGTTCGTGCCGATCGCCGCGGACGGGGTGATCAGCCAGTTCGACGGCTACCGGGACCTGGCCGAGCTGGACTGGCCCGACTACCGGCGTCGCTACGGCGACATCCAGCGGCTCGACCGCATCCTGGAGTCGGAGGGCCGATCGGTCGATGACTACCAGGTGTCCAAGCAGGCCGATGTCCTCATGCTGTTCTTCCTCCTGTCGGCCGACGAGCTGCGCGACCTGTTCGGCAGGCTGGGCTATCCGCTCGAACCCGGCCAGATCCCCAGTACGATCGAGTACTACCTCGCCCGCACGGCGCACGGCTCCACGCTCAGCGCGCTCGTCCACGCGTGGGTGCTGGCCAGATCCCACCGCGAGCAGGCACTGGAGCTCTTCGAGCAGGCACTGCGCAGCGACGTCGCCGACATCCAGGGCGGCACCACCGCGGAGGGTGTGCACCTGGGCGCCATGGCCGGCTGCGTCGACCTGCTGCAGCGTTGCTTCGCCGGGCTGGAGACGCGCGGGGATGCGCTGTGGTTCAACCCGCACTGGCCGCGCCGGTTCGGCCGGTTGGAGTTCGAGGTGCTCTACCGCGGGCGGCCGCTGACCGTCGCGGTGAGCGGCCGGCAGGTCAGCGTCGCCTCCGGAGGCGGCCGCGGAACGATCATGGTCGGCTGCGGTACCGCGCTGCGCGAGCTCCACCCGGGAACCACGGTCGAGTTCGACATGGGCGAGGACGCCCAGCTCGGCAGCGTCCCCGCTGCGCACCCGCTGGGGGAACCCCGCGCTTGAGCCGGTCGAACGGTCATGACAGCAGGACGCTCACTCCGGCCGGTCGTCGGTGACGACATGGGCATCCCCGCCGGGGAAGTACAGCGACTCGTGCCCGTCCTGCCAGCGCACCCGGTAGTGCTCGGCCTCGTCCACACCGATGACCTCGACCACCTGCCCCCGGCGAGGCCGGGAGTCGATCGTGGCGGACTCGACGACGATGTGGTCGCCAATGGCTGCGTGCATGGTTTCCTCCACGGAATGTTGTGTCCGGCCGGGCCTGCGCGATCGGCCGGTGTGACCCCAGCGTGCAGCGGCATCGGATGCGCGGCCAGTGCCCTTGGACCCCGTCCTTCGACGCGTCACCGAGGGTGCCGATCCGGGTGGTCAGTGCCGGAACCCGACCGACGGGGCCACCGGGTGGGACTCGATCCGCGCGCTCGGGCCGGGAAAGACCAGCGACTCGTGCTCGTCCTCGACCCATCGCACCCAGTACGGGGGAGTTCCGTCGGCGTGTGCCAACCGGACGATCTCGCCCTGCCTGCGGTGCTCGTCGGGCGTGTTGCCCTCGACGACCAGCCAGTCTCCGATCCGTGCGTGCATGTTCGCTCCTCGATCGTCTCGACGTGCAGTTCACCCGGCATCGTGGTGGTAGCAGTTGAGCAGCGCTTCGGTGTTGCCGCCCCGTCCAGGTACGTCCCGTACACCGGACCGGAGCGGCGCCTTGCCAGCGACGATCTGGATCACGAAGGCCATCGACCGTCCCTTGTGACACAACCTAGGAGTCGGCCGCTGTCGGAGCGAGGGGCGAAGGTCCCGGTCGCGATGGCGCAGAGGTCCCCTCGGCCGGGCCTCCGGTGGAACAGACCGTCGGGAGCGGTGATCCGCGCGGGCGGATCAGGCCTTCCGGCGCCCCGCAGGGGGCCGTCTGGCTCCCCCGCAGGTCGAGACGGGTGGCCACGGTCGGGAGCATGTACCGGAAGCCGATCGTCGTGGCCTTCGACGGAGCACCGTCATCGTGGACCGCGGCCGAGTGGGCCGCCTCCCAGGCAGCGGGTGCCGGGTGCCCGTTGCGACTCGTTCACGTGCTGCGCTGGCCGCTGCCCGAGCTCGACGACCTGGGCCCGCCCGGGGCCGACTTGGACATCACCCGCGTCCGGCAGGCGGCGACGGACACGGTGGCGGCCGCGACGGATCGCTGCCGGCTGCTGGCTCCCGGGGTCGACGTGCAGGGCGAGGTGCTGACCGGGAACACTGTCGGCCTGTTGGTCGAGGTGGCCATGGGCGCACAGCTGCTCGTGCTGGGTTCCTCCGGCCAGACGGCGTGCCCGCAGGTGCTGCTCGGATCCAGCGCGGCCGAGCTGGCGCGGAGTGTTCTGACGCCGGTGGCGGTGATCCGCGACGTGCCCGCGGTGTCTCGGGGCGGGCGCAGTGTCGTGATCGGTATCGACGGCTCTGCAGCCTGCGCTCGCGTCCTGCACGACGGATTCGCCGTCGCGGCCCGGCACGGCCACCCGGTGGTGGCCGTCCACGCCTGGTCGGACCTGCCCCTGGAAGTGCTGGGCATGGATCCGCTCGTCGCGGGGGAGCGCGCGAACGCCGACGGTTCGGCCGTGCTCGCAGCGGAGCTGGCAGCGCAGCGCCGCGCGCATCCGGAGGTGTCGGTGCACGAGGTGGTGACCGTCGATCGGCCGGTCGTGGCACTGCTGGAGCAGGCGGTCGGCGCGGCGCTGATCGTGGTCGGGCGGCACGGCCGGGCCCGATCCGGCGATGCCCCGCTGGGTTCGGTGAGCCACGCGGTCCTGCACTACGCCCCCTGCCCCGTCCTGCTCGCCGGGTGATCGGTTCGAGCCCCGCCGACACCGGCCGGGCTCACAGGATCGGCACCGACCAGCACATCCTGTTGCCGCCCGCCGCAGCGGCGAGCACCGTCAGCGTTCCGGATCGGGCCTCGGCGCGGTGGCGCAGCTCCGCGAGCTCGCCGCCGGGGATCCCCCATACTCCCGCTGCGGTGATCTCGATGGTGACCTGGTCGGGCCCGGCGCTGACGTCGATGTCGACCGCGGCCGGGGCCGCGTCGCGCGCCACCGCGGCGAGGGCCCCCACCGCCACCGTGGCGAGATCGTCGACGAGGTCCGACGGCAGCGCGTCGAGCCGGCCGCTGAACCGCAGGGACGGGGTGGATCCCAGTCCCGTGGCGTGTTCGGTGGCGAGCTCGAGCAATCGGGCGCGGCAGCCGTTACCCGCCGCCTTCGGCGGTTGCTGCAGCTCGAAGATGCTGGTGCGGATCTCCCGGATGGTGTCGTCGAGGTCGGTGGTGGCCTGGGCAAGGCGGCGGTTGGCCGGGTGCGGGCCCAGTGTCGCGGCGACGCCCTGGAGTGACAGGCCGATGGCGAAGAGGCGTTGGATGACGTTGTCGTGCAGCTCGGTGGCGATCCGGTCGCGGTCGTCGAGCAGGGCGAGGCGTTGCTGTTCGGTGCGGGCCTCGGCCAGCTCGATGGCGATGGACGCCTGGTTGGCGAACCCGGCGGCCATGGTCAGGTCGTCGGCGGAGAACGGGTGGCGGTCGGGTCGCCGGCCCGCGGTGAGCACGCCGCGGATCCGGTCGGTGCCCAGGAGCGGTACGAAGAGCATGGGGCCGATGTCCATCTCGACCGAGGCACTGGTGTCGAGTCCGGTTCGCTCGTCGGGCCGGGTCACCAGCAGGGGTTCCCCGCTGGTGAACACCCGTCCCGACAACGATCCGCCCAACGACAGGCGCACGCCACGCACCTTCGTCGCCTCGGGGCCGTCGGCGACGGCGACGGCGAGCGGGTAGCCGTCCGGTCCGTCGGCAGTGGGCAGGACGACGGTGACGAGGTCGGCGTCGGCGATCTCGCGGGTGGTGTCGGCGATGAGTTGCAGCGGATTGCCCGAATCGGTGGACAGCAGCCGATGCGTGATCGTGGCGGAGGCCCGGAGCCAGTCCTGGCGTAGCCCCGCGGCCTCGTAGAGGCGCGCGTTGTCGATCGCGGCGCCGGCGCCGGCGGCGAGGGACTTGGCGAGTTCCTCGTCCTCTGCGGTGAACTCGCCCCGGGTGCTCTCCGAGAGGTAGAGGTTGCCGAAGACCGTGTCCCGCACGCGGATGGGGACGCCGAGGAAGCTGTCCATCGGTGGGTGCCCTGGCGGGAAGCCGGTGGATCGGACGTCGCTGCCGATACGGGCGAGCCGGATCGGGTGCGGGTCGTCGATCAGAGCGCCGAGCAGGCCCTTGCCCTCGGGCAGGTGCCCGATCAGGTCCACGGCGTCGGCGGGCATGCCGGTGTGCACGAACTGCGCCAGGTGCCCGTCCGCGGCGATGACGCCGAGCGCCGCGTAGCGGGCGCCGACGAGCTCGCGGGCCGACTCCACGACGCGGCGCAGCACCGAGGGCAGGTCCAGGTCGTTGACGATCATCTGGGTGGCCCGCAACAGGCCCCGAAGCCTGCCCTGGGCCAGCTGCACCTCGTGGGCGCGGTCCATCAGCTGCTCGAGCAACTGATCGAGTTCCAGTCGCGGGACGTCCGGGAACGCCAGCTCGGCGAGCTGATGCGGATCGTTACCGCGGCCGGGCCCGCTCGGGTCTGTCATGACCTCGACGGCAGCCGCCGGGTTCCGGGACCGCGTGAACGCCTGTAGCCCATCGCTTTCGCCTCCTCGCTCGGGTGTCATTCATGTCAGCGGCGGGTGCGCGACCGTAGGCGCAAATTGCACCCCATGTCGAGGGGCCAGCCCGAGGAATACCGCTCTGCGCCTGCCCGTTCGCCCGTGTCCCCGAGCGGATCCGGGTGGCCACACCCGGATGCAGGCGGGCGAGCCGTCGTGCCGGTGCGGGCGTGGTCGCGGGACCTCCGCAGCGCGGGACCGGGCCTTCCGGCCCGGGCGCGCGCGGATATCGGCGGCCTACCGTGCCTCATGCGAGCGCGTGATGTCATGAGCAGCCCGGTACTGGTGGCGAAGGTGAGCTGGCGGGTCGAGGATGCCGCCGCCGCTCTCGCCCGACACGGGTTCACCGCGATGCCGGTGGTCGACGACGACGATCGGCTGGTCGGCATCGTCAGCGAGGCCGACGTCGTCCTCGACCCGATGACCAGCAGGCCCGGCCCCACCTCGTCGACCGTGGCGGGCGTGATGAGCACCGACGTGCTCAGCGTGACCGCCCACACCGATCTGGCCGTGGTCACGCACCGGATGCTCACGGCGGGGGTCCGCGTCGTGCCGGTGCTCGACCACGGTCGGGTGGCCGGCATCCTGACCCGGCGGGACCTGCTGCGCAAGCAGCACCGCCTCGGCTGAGACCGGTGGGGTCCGAGTCCGGGCGACCGGGCATCGCACGGCCCGCAGGTGGTCAGATCGACGTGCCGTAACCCGCTCGACGGGCCCAGCGCTGCATCGTCCGCGTGACCCGGCGGCCCGGCGACGGGGCGCCCGGCACCGTGAAGCGCAGCCACCCGACACTGAATGCGACGAGGGCCAGCCCGAGTGCGATGAGCCCGGCGCCGCGTGCGCCCGGCAGGAGCAGGCAGGCGAGTCCGACGATGCCGGCGAGCACGGCGGTCACGTCGTGGCGCAGGCGGGCCCGTCGCTCCGCGGTGTCCTGGCGCTGCATCGCCGAGACGAGCCGAGGGTCGTCACCCTCGAGGTGCCGTTCGATGTCTCGCAGGATGCGATGGTCGCGTTCGCTGAGCATGTCGTCCTCCTGATGAGCGGTCTCAGGAAGATGGTGCTGGTCCGGCGCTGCCGCCCCCAGGGCACTCGGACCCCCAGTGCACGGTCCTCGGACCTCCTGCGTCGGCGTGCAGGTGCCGAAGGACCGGCGGGAAGGCGGTACACCGGCCCTGGAAACCGGTCCGAGGTGCGGGAAGGGTGTGTCACCACACCCGAGGAGGACGATGTGCTGACAGTCCGCGATGCGATGTCTCATCCGGCGATCACCGTGCGGCCGCACCTGTCCGTGCGCGCCGCAGCGGCTCGCCTCGTGACGCACGGTTTCACGGCGGCACCGGTTGTCACCGCGGAGGGCGTGGTCGTCGGGATCGTGACCGAGGCCGACCTCCTGCGGGGCCGGATACCGGCCGGCGCGGCGGCCGTCGACCCGACACCGGACCCGCCCGTCTCGGACGTGATGACCATCGGCCCGATCGCGGTGGCACCCGACGACGACATGGCCGCCGTCGCGGCGTTGCTGCTCGATCACGGTGTCCGGGTGGTACCGGTCCTCGATCGCGGGCACCTCGTCGGCGTGGTGACCGCTCGCGACGTGTTGCGCCGGGTGGCATCGCGCGAGCTGGTCAGCGCACCACGGCGACCGGGCACTGCGCGTGCTGCAGGACCGAATGGCTGACCGACCCGAGCAGCATCCCGGCGAACTCGCCGTGCCCGCGGGCGCCGACCACGACGAGGGCGGCGTGCTCGGAGGCGTCGGCGAGCACGAGCGCCGGGTGTCGCGGGATGGCCTCGCACGACAGGTTCACCGACGGGAACTTGACCGCCCAGCCGGCGACGGCCTCCTCGAGCATGCGCTCCGCGGCCGCGACGCGGGCCACGGTCCGCGACCGGCCGCCGTCGGTGTTGCCGAACCGCGCATCGTAGCCGTGCCATCCGTGGATGGCCACGACCGGGGCTCCGGACAGCGCTGCGGTCTCGACCGCGAAGCCGATCGCGACATCGGAGACCGGGGACCCGTCGACGCCGACGATGATCCGGTCCTGCCGGGGGTCGGCAGGCGCTCGCACAGTCACGACGGGGCAGGCGGCGTGCCGGCTCACGTGACCGCTCACCGAGCCCAGCAGGAGCTCGCGTGCCCGCCCGTGACCGCGCGCCCCCACCACGATCATCAACGCGCCCTTCCCGAGATCCAACAGCGATGGAGCGGCCGACCGCTCCAGCACCTCGGTGGTGATCGGGACCCGGTCGCCCGCGGTGTCGCGGGCCGCGGCCAGCAACCGGTCGGCATGGTCGCGCAGTGCCTGCAGGTCGGCGGGGATCAGGGGAAGCACCCCCGACCCGACCGGGAGCGCGTGCACGGCATGGAGTGAGGCGTGCCGGCGCAGCGCCTCCTCGATGGCCCAGGCGAGCGCCCGGGCGCTGTCGGGGCCGCCGTCGAGGCCGACGACGATCGCGTTCGGGGGAGTGGGCATTCCTGGTCACTCTTCCTCTCGGCATGCTGCGCCGGCCGTCCGTCGACCGGTGCAGGACGCCGAGCGTCGGGCGCCGGGCCTCGGGGCGCCAGTGCCGTTGGTAACCGGCGATCAGAGCCGATCGCCACCCCGCTACCGCAGGGAGCTCACGGGAGCGCGGTCGTCAGCACCTCGCCCACCGGGCGGCGCGGGGTGGCACGCAGCATCCCGGCGTCGGTCTGCGGCCACCCGATGCGCACCACCAGCTGCGGGCACAGTGCCGCGTCCAGCACCTGCTCGGCCACGGCCGCCCGCGTCGCCGGGTACTCCAACACCCGGCTCAGCGCAGCGCTCGCGAGCCCGCGCGCCGTGGCGTGCAGCAGGACCGCGCTGCAGGCCTCACCGGCACGCAGCCGGCTCAGCCGGTCGTCCGACGAGGTTCCCAGCACGACGAGCTGGGCCCCGTCGGAGCGGTGAGGGCTCGTGAGCGTGCCGGAGCCGAACCGGCTGCCACCGATCACGCCGTCCGGATCCGCCGGCACCGCCGAGCGGGGCACGCCCTCGGCGGTGGCGAAGACCCCGCTCCACAGCTGGGACTCGACGGACTGCGCCGGGTCGCCCCCGGCGATGTCGTCGGCCAGCGCGATCGCGTCCAGCAGCGCGAGCCGGGCATGGCCCTCGTGGATCGGGACCATCGTGGCTCCCTGCTCGGCGGCCGCAGCGGCCAGCTGGTGCAGGAACTCCTCGGGAACGGGCCAGTCGGTGAACGGCCGCCGGTCGGTGCGTCGCCGCTCGATCGCGGTGATCGCGTCGGGTGCGATCACGGGCCGGTCGTGGTGCAGCTCCACCGTGGCGAGGTGATCGGGATCGGTGGCATCGGGCAGCCGGTGCACGACCGTGGTGATGTCCAGCGCGCCGAACGCGACACGCACGTGGTGCAGTGCCGCGCCGCAGCTGAGCAGCAGTTCGCCGGCGTCGGGGTCGGTGCCGGGGAGCTGTCGCGCGCGGTCGGCGTGCAGCTGCAGGACCCGGCCGTCCCAGCGCCATGACCACGGCTGGGTGTTGTGCACCGACGGTGCCCTGCATCCGATCTCGACGGCGGTCCGTACCGTGCCGTACCCGATGGTCGGTCGATTCATCGCCAGCTCCCGCGCATTCCGGTCTTCTCGTCGATCGACGTCGCGCCGCCCGTCCGGGACGGGCGCGGTCCAGCGTCGGACCCGGCGGGCGCCGCGGGCAGGGGCGTTGGCCCCGAGGTCTGCGTCATTCGGCCTGCGGGACGAACGTCCCAAGCCGCAGGGGTCGTGCGCAGGTGTCCCGGACCTCCGCACCCGGGCAGCGTGGCGCTGCACCCCGGATCGGGGCGTGCAGAACAGAAGGGATCGCCATGACCGCACACCACGGCCGGCGCACCGTCGTCGTCGGCATCGACGGCTCCGAGCACGCCCTGCGCGCCGCGCGCTGGGGCGCCGCCGAGGCCGGACGCCGCAACATCGCGCTGCGGCTGGTGCACGCGCTGGACTGGTTGTCCGACCACCCGTCCGAGACCTCCGACCTCGGCAGGCGGGCCCGCGAGGTGGAGAGCACCCGGGCGCGCGGACTGCTGGCGGCTGCGCAGCGGGCGGCCCAGGAGGCTCGACCCGATCTCGAGGTCGAGCAGCAGCTGATCATCGGCCACCCCGTCGAGGTCCTCGCTGCCGAGTCGCGCGCCGCGGAGATCGTCGTCGTCGGGGCCAGCGGGGTCGGGCGCATCGAGGGCATGCTGGCCGGATCGGTGCCCGTCGCGCTGGTCACGCACGCGGGCTGCCCGGTCGTCGTCGTCCGCGGCGTGGAGCACACCGCCGCCGACGAGTCCACGCTGCCGGTCGTCGTCGGCGTGGACGGCAGCCCGATCAGCGAGACCGCCATCGCGTTCGCGTTCGACGCCGCCTCCGCACGCGGCGTACCGCTCGTCGCGGTGCACACGTGGGCGGAGCGGTTCGTGGACCCCGCGATCAAGCCGTTGACCGAATGGACGGCCGGTGACGAGCACGCGCTGCTCGCCGAACGGCTGGCGGGCTGGAACGAGAAGTACCCGGACGTCGCGGTGCGGCGGGTGCTCGAAGAGGGCCGCGCCGCACGGGTCCTGTTGGGGCAGTCGCAGCGGGCCCAGCTGGTGGTGGTCGGCACCCACGGTTCCGGCGAGCTCACCGGGCTGCTGCTCGGTTCGGTGGGCAACACGCTCGTGCACAAGGCCCGGTGCCCCGTCGCCGTCGTGCATCCCGGCACCCCGACAACCAGGAGGACCGCATGACAACCGTGCCCGCCGATGCGCTCCGCACCGACCCGGTGCGGGTCCGCGCCCGCCTCGAGCCGCATCTGAGCAGGTGGTTGTGGCTGATCAAGTGGCTGCTGGTGCTCCCGCACGTCATCGTGCTGGGGTTCCTGTGGATCGCGTTCGCCGTGCTGAGCGTCGTCGCCTTCGTCGCGATCCTGGTCACCGCGCGGTATCCCCGGGCGATCTTCGAGTTCAACGTGGGCGTGCTGCGCTGGAGCTGGCGGGTGGGGTACTACGCGTACGGCGCGCTGGGCACCGACCGGTATCCGCCGTTCACACTGGCCGAGGTGCCGGACTACCCGGCGACACTCGACATCGCCTACCCCGAGCACCTCTCGCGCGGACTGGTGCTGGTGAAGTGGTGGCTGCTGGCGCTGCCCCACTACGCCGTCGTCGCGATCTTCATCGGTGGTGGCGGCTACGCCGCGTCGCGCGCCGCGAACGGGCAACCCGACTCCTGGACGCTCGGCGGTGGGCTCGTCGGGCTGCTGGTCCTCATCGCCGCGGTGGTGCTGCTGTTCACCGGCCGCTATCCGCGCGGGGTGTTCGACCTGGTGCTCGGGATCCACCGCTGGGTGCTGCGGGTGGCGGCCTACGCCGCGCTCATGACCGACGCCTACCCGCCGTTCCGCCTCGATCTCGGTGGTGCCGATCCGGCCACCGCGGTCGCCGTCGGCGATCCGGCGGATCGGCCGGGCGTGCCGCAGGAGCTGCCCCCGTCCCCGCCGCAACGCTGGACGGCCGGTCGGATCGTCTCGGTCGTGGTCGGCTCCGTGCTGGTGCTGATCGCGCTGGGAACCGCGACGGCCGCGACCGTCGCGCTCGCCGCCGACCGAGGCGGGCGCGACGCCGACGGCTTCCTCACCACCCCGTCCCGGACGTTCAGCACGAGCGGCTACGCACTCGTCGCCGACGCGGCCGAGATCCGTGGCGACGCCGGTGGCTTGAACGCGGTGATCGGCGACGTCCGGGTGCGGGCCTCCGGAACGGGCGCGACCTTCGTCGGGATCGGCCCGGCCGCTGCGGTCGAGTCCTATCTCGGCGGCGTCGCGCGAGCCGAGATGATGCCGATGGACCCGGCCGATCGCGGTGCTCCGACACCACGGCAGGTCCCCGGCAACGCGCCCGCGACCGCGCCGGCGCAGCAGGAGTTCTGGGTCGCCGCCGCCGCCGGCCCCGGCACGCAGCAGGCGACGTGGACCGTGACCGAGGGCAGGTGGGCCGTGGTCGTGATGAACGCCGACGGTGGCCGTCCCGTGTCCGAGCAGGTCACGGTGGGAGCAACGGCACCCGGATTGCGGTGGCTGTGGATCGGCCTCTACACCGCCGCCGGGTTGGCGCTGGTCGGTGCCGCCCTGCTGGTGGGGCTGGCACTGCCGCGCCGGAACTGAGGGCAGGTCGTCGACCGCGACGCTCACGGGGGCCAGGGCCCTTCCGGGAGCGGGCCGTCGGCTGGTGCCGTTCGGGTCGCGGCCGGATCGGCTGCCGGTGACCGGCGGCCCCGCGGTGCGGGACCTTCGCCTCCTGCGCCGTCCCACCAGGCACTTCTAGCTTCGGCCCATGACATCACCAGCGATCGCCGTGGCCGGACTGGCCAAGTCGTTCGGCCGGGTCCGCGCCCTCGACGGGCTGGATCTCGAGGTCGCGACCGGCGAGGTACACGGATTCCTCGGCCCGAACGGCTCGGGCAAGACGACCACCCTGCGGGTGCTGCTGGGGCTGCTGCGCGCCGACGCCGGAAGCGTGCGCCTGCTCGGCGGCGACCCCTGGCGCGACGCCGTGCAGCTGCACCGGCGGCTCGCCTACGTGCCGGGGGAGGTGTCGCTGTGGCCCAACCTCACCGGTGGTGAGGTGATCGACCTGCTCGGCAGGCTGCGCGGGGGGATGGACCCCGCCCGCCGGGCGGCGATGATCGACCGCTTCGCCCTCGACCCGACGCGGCGCTGCCGCACGTACTCGAAGGGCAACCGGCAGAAGGTGGCGCTGATCGCGGCGCTCGCCTCCGACGTCGAGCTGCTGCTGCTCGACGAGCCGACCGCAGGCCTGGACCCGATCATGGAGGAGGAGTTCCGGCGGTGCATCTCGAGCGAGCGGCGGGACGGGACGACGGTGCTGCTCTCGAGCCACGTGCTGGCCGAGGTGGAGGCGTTGTGCGACCGCGTCAGCATCATCCGGGACGGCCGCACCGTCGAGTCCGGGACGCTGGCGGGGCTGCGGCACCTGACCCGGACGGAGGTGGTGGCCGAGCTCGCCACCGCAGCGCCGGACCTGGCCGGGCTGGCGGGCGTGCACAACCTGGACGTCCACGGTCGCCACGTCCGCTGCGACGTCGACGCGGGCGCGCTCGACGCCGTGGTCACCGCGCTGGCCGGCAGCGGCATCACGGGGCTGATCAGCAGGCCGCCGACGCTGGAGGAGCTGTTCCTGCAGCACTACGCGCGCACGCCCGAGCCGGCGGTGTCGCGATGACCGGGTGGACGTCTCGTGCCTCCCTGACCGGAACCGGGGCGCTGATCCGGCTGGGCCTGCGGCGCGACCGGGTCCTGCTGCCGCTGTGGATCGCCGCGCTCGTCGCGGTCGCGGCGGGCTCGGCCGCGTCCGTCGTCGCCCTGTACCCGACCGCCGGGGCGCTCGCCCAGACCGCCACCGCGCTCAACGCCACACCCTCGCTGCTGGCGCTGTACGGGCCGCTCTACGACCCCACCTCCCTCGGCGCGCTGGCGATGTGGAAGCCGGCCGGATCGGGGGCGGTGATCGTCGGGCTGCTCGCCCTGTTCACCGTCGTCCGGCACACCCGCGCCGAGGAGGAGTCCGGGCGGCAGGAGCTGCTGGGTGCCACGGTCGTCGGTCGCGGCGCCGAGCTCACCGCGGCACTGTGCATCGCCGCCGGTACCGCGGTGGTCCTCGGGCTGCTGACCGCCGCGGCGCTGCTCCCGACCGGGCTCGGTGTCGCCGGGGCCGTCGCGTTCGGCGCGGCCTGGACCGGGTGCGGCCTGGTGTTCGCGGCGATCGGTGGCCTCGTGGCGCAGCTGACCCGCAGCGCCCGGGCGGCCAGGGGGCTGGGCATCGCGGCGATCGTCGTCGCGTTCGGCCTGCGCGCGGTCGGGGACTCGACCGGTCCGGGCTGGCTGACCTGGCTCTCCCCGTTCGGCTGGGTGCAGCTCGTCCGGGCGTTCCAGGGCGAGCGGTGGTGGGTGCTCCTGCTGCCGGTCGGGCTCGCGGTCGTGTTGGCCGCGGCCGCGCACCTGCTCGACAGCCGCCGCGACGTCGACGCCGGGATGCTGCCCGACCGCGCCGGTCCCGCGACGGCGAGCGGGCTGGGTTCCGCGCTCGCGCTGGCCTGGCGGCTGCAGCGCGGCGTGCTGGCCGGATGGGCCGTCGGTTTCCTGCTGTTCGGGTTCGTGCTCGGCAACGTCGCCACCGGAGCAGGCGGGCTGCTGGACGACCCGCAACTGCGGGAGATCATCGTGGCGCTCGGCGGGCAGCAGGCGCTCACCGATGCCTTCCTCGCGGTCGACCTGGGTGTGATGGGCATGCTGGCCGCGGCCTACGCCGTGCAGGCGACGCTGCGGCTGCACGGCGAGGAGCGGGCGCTGCGCGCCGAGGCGGTGCTGGCCGGTCCGGTGGGACGGATCCGCTGGGCCGCGGGGCACCTGGTGGTGGTCGGTGCCGGGACGACCGCGCTCATGGCCGTGGCGGGAGCCGCGGCCGGGTGGGCGAGCGGGCTGCCGGCCGGGTCGGCGGGCCACGATGCGTTGCGGCTGGCGGGCGCCGCGCTGGTCCAGCTGCCGGCGATCTGGGTGCTCGTGGGCGTGGTCATGGTGCTGTTCGGCGTCATTCCGCGTGCCGTCGCCGGAGCCTGGGTGATGTTCGGCGCGTTCCTGCTGATCGGGGAGCTGGGCCCGGTCCTGCGGGCACCACAGTGGCTGATGGACCTGTCCCCGTTCACGCACACGCCGAGGCTGCCGGGGCCGGACTTCACCGCGACGCCGCTGGTCTGGATGGCGCTGGTGGCGTTGGTGGCGATCGCGGCCGGTCTGAGCGGGATCCGGCACCGCGATGTCGGATGAGACGGGCCCGGCCGGCCGGGACCACGACGAGGCGAGGTCGACATGACAGGTCCCGGGAACGTCTCGGAGCGCACCAGCGCGAGCCGGGGCGCAACACGCATCGGTCGGTTCGACGGGGTACCCATCGAGATCCACTGGTCGGTGCTGGTCATCGTGGCGCTGGTCGCGAACGTGCTCGCGATGACGGTACTGCCCGGCGGGGCACCCGGCCTCCCCGGCGGCGCGTACTGGTCTGTCGCGCTGGTCGTCGGGGTCCTGCTCGTCGCCTCCGTGGCGGCGCACGAGCTGGCCCACGTCGCCGTTGCCCGACATTACGGCATCGAGGTCCGCCGCGTCCGGCTCTGGCTCGTCGGGGGTGCCTCGGAGCTGGTCACCGAGCCGGACCGACCCTGGCGGCAGGTCGTCGTCGCTGCCGTCGGGCCGTTGCTGAGCCTGCTGACCGGCGGTGCGCTGCTCGCCGTCGCGGCCGTCGGCACGGTGGGCGGCTGGCCCGCGCTGCTGACCGTGGCGATCGGCTGGCTCGCCACCATGAACCTGCTGCTCGGCGCGTTCAACCTGCTGCCGGGCGCCCCGCTGGACGGCGGCCGGGTGCTGTACGGCCTCGTGTGGGCCGCCACCGCGGACCGGGCGAAGGGCAGGCGGGCGGCGGT
Source organism: Pseudonocardia sp. GCM10023141 (assembly GCF_042653605.1). Classification (NCBI taxonomy): domain Bacteria; kingdom Bacillati; phylum Actinomycetota; class Actinomycetes; order Pseudonocardiales; family Pseudonocardiaceae; genus Pseudonocardia; species Pseudonocardia sp. GCM10023141. The sequence goes on along the minus strand of NZ_JBHSIR010000027.1, from coordinate 48,532 downwards.
GCTGAGCGGTCAGCTGATCGGCGCTGCCCTGGCTGTGCTGGGGGTGGTGCTGCTGTGGACCGGATACTGGGACGGTCTGTGGCTGATGCTGATCGGTTGGTTCGTCATGTCCTCCGCCGCGGCGGAGCGCGCCGTGGCCGCCACGGCGGCACGGGTGCAGGGGCTGCAGATCAAGGACGCCATGCGCCCGATCGACACGGTCGCGCCGGCCTGGTGGACGGCTGCCGCCTTCGCCGATCAGGTGGTGCGGCGCGGAGCGGCGGCCATCGACCGGAGCTTCGTGGTCGTCGGCTGGGACGGCGACCCTGTTGGGGTGCTGGCACTGAGCGTCCTGTCCCGGCTCGCTCCCGGAACGCGCACCGAGAAGCGGGTTGCCGACGTCGGGTCGCCGCTGCCCGCCGATCGGGTCGTCGGCCCGGACGATCCGCTCGAACGGGTGCTGGGCCTGGTGCCGCTGGCGGGCGGGGACCTGTTGGCCGTCGTGGTCGACGGCCGGAGCACGGTCGCGACCGTCACGATCGGCGGTGTCGCGGCGGCGCTCGAGCTGAGCGCCCTGCGCGATGGTGTGCAGGCATGAGCCCGGTCAGGCGGCGCGCCCGCGCCGCCTGACCGCCCGCCGCGCCGACAGCGGCCCGGAGAACACCATGCTGATACCGATCATGAACCCGGCGTCGTACCAGCCGCCGCTGTTGCGCACCTCGTAGATCCCGACGTCCGGATCGAACAGTGACACGATGAGCGTGATCGGGCTGATGACTCCGTGCCACAGCCCCGGCCAGAACCCAGCGACGCCCGGTCCCGCCGCGCCGACCAGCGGGTCGGGGCCGGCGGCGCAGGCCGCCAGCAGCACGGCAGCGGCGAGCAGCACCCCGAGTGGCAGCAACCGCCTCACGAGCTGGGGTGCTTCACGAGGATGTCCTGCAGCTGCGCAACGAACCGCAGCGACTCGGCGTGCTCGCGCTGCCACACGTTGCGGCCGAAGATCAGGCCGGTGGCGCCCGCTTCCATGGATTCGCGGGCCTTCTCCAGCATGGCCGCGTCATCGGCCCACCCGCCGCCGGAGACGAGCAGCAGGGTGCGGTTCGCCGAGCGGACGACCGCGTCGATGGCCTCCTGGCTCGTGTACTCGGCGTCGTAGGCGGCGGGGACTCCGGAGCGCTTCTCCGGATGCGGGAAGTTGACCTTGACGATGTCGGCGCCGAGCTCGCTGGCCACCCGGGCGGCGTAGTCCACGGCGTAGAAGCTGTCGGTGCCGCCCTTCGCGATGATCGCGGCGCCGCGCGGGTAGGCCCACACGATCAGCGGCATGCCCAGCAGGTGGGCGTCGGAGCGGACCTGCCGGTACTGGTCGAAGTCCGCTGCCTGCGCAGGCGATCCGACGTAGAGGGTGTACCCGACCGCGTCGGCACCCAGCCGGACCGCGTCCGCGACCGAGGCGTGCAGCGGGGAGAACGCCTCGGAGTCGGAGGGGATGTCGGTCTTCCCGTTGAGCTTGAGCACGAGCGGGACCTCACCGGCAAACTCCCAGAAGAACTTCTCGGCAAGGCCGACCTGCACGACGACGCCGTTGAAGTTGCCCTCGACCGCGAGCTGCGTGATGTAGCGGGGATCGCTCGCGGCCGGGTTGGCGCGGAAGTCCCGCGGCCCGTGCTCGAGACCCTGGTCGTAGGGCAGGAACAGGCCCGTGCCGTTGCGCAGCCCGTGCTGATGCAGGATGCGGTGCAGCCGGGCCTTCTTGCCGGTGGTGAGGCCGAGCTCGGTGAGATCGGGGCGGGTCGGCATCATGGATCCTCTCGGGCGGGACGAAACGGCGGATGTCGCTGTCGACGGTGCCCGCGGTCCCGGGTGTCGGGGAGGGCCGTTCGCCCGTGCTGCGACAGGGCCGTCCGGCCACCTGGCTGCCGTGCGCACCACCGTGTCGGGCCCGAGGGAGCTGCCGCGCGGATCGCGGCCGTGGAGACCAAGGACCCGGCTCGTCCGGGCCTTGTGCCGCTTCCGGTCAGGGGCACCGTCCTGGAGCGTTCGCCTCCCGTCCGGAGGAAGGATCGTGATGAACGCACCACGCAGCGATCGGGTCGTCGTCGGCGTCGACGGTTCGCAGGAGTCGATGCAGGCCGTCCGGTGGGCGGGTGTGGAGGCGGCTCGGCTGTGCGTGCCGCTGCGCCTGGTACGGGTGTTCGGCTGGACCGACGAGGTCGTCGCGGGCCATCAAGGCCTGGGCGATCACTACCGCGAGATCCTGCTGCGCCAGGCCCGCGCCGGTCTCGAGGCGGCCGCCGAGCTGGCCACGCAGCGCCACCCGGGTCTGACAGTGGAGCCGGACCTGGTCCTCGGCCACCCCATCGGGGTGCTGGTGGACGAGTCCCGCCACGCCCGGCTGCTCGTGGTCGGCGACCGCGGGCTGAGCCGGATCGGGTCGCTGGTGGCCGGTTCGGTGGCCGTCGCGATGGCCGCGCACGCGTCGTGCCCGGTGGTGGTGGTGCGCGGCGCCGAGTCACCTGCGCTCGCCACGATGCCGGTGGTCGTGGGCGTCGACGGGACCCCGGCGAGCGAGGCGGCCATCCCCTTCGCCTTCGCCGCCGCGTCCGCACGGGGCGTGCCGCTGATCGCGGTGCACGCCTGGTCGGGCGTCATCGCCGACGTGGAGTACGCCGCGATCGTCGACTGGGACGCCATGGCGGAGGAACATGAGGAGCTGCTGGCCGAGCGGCTCGCCGGCTGGTCGGAGAAGTACCCCGACGTCCACGTCGACCGGGTCGTCAGCCGCTCCGGAGCCGTCCGGAGGCTGCTGGACCTCTCGGCGTCGGCGCAGCTCGTCGTGGTCGGTTCCCGCGGCCATGCCGAGTTCGCCGGGATCGTACTCGGTTCGGTCAGCAACGTGCTGGTGCACCGCGCCGCCTGCCCGGTCGCCGTGATCCGACCGGCGACTTCGGACGGGGGGTGAGCCCCGCGATGGGCGGTCGCCTCGTCGGACTCGGCGCGCGCGGCGACCGGTTGGGCCGCTGAGGTCGCCGCGGACTGGGCGGCCGGCGCTGCCACGGTCGACACCCTGGCGCGGCCGGGTCCAACGGCACTGGCGGTCGGGGGGCCCGATGCGCACGCTGGAGCGCATGCGAGCGTGGGTTGTCGAGAAGCCGGGACCGATCACCGACGGGCCGCTGAGCTGCGTCGACCTACCGGACCCGGAACCCGGCACCGGGGAGGTCCGGATCCGCGTCAGCGCCTGCGGCGTCTGCCGCACCGACCTGCACCTCGCCGAAGGCGATCTCGCCCCCCGCCGCGGCGCGACGGTTCCGGGCCACGAGGTGGTGGGCACCGTCGACGGGCTCGGGCCCGGGGCGTCGCGGTTCGCGGTGGGGGACCGGATCGGCATCGCGTGGCTGCGCGCGACCTGCGGGCGCTGTCGATGGTGTCGCAGCGGCCGCGAGAACCTCTGCCCGGAGGCGGCCTTCACCGGGTGGGACGCCGACGGCGGGTACGCGCCGCTGGCCGTCGTCGGCGAGGCCTACGCCTACCGGTTGCCCGCGGCCCTGAGCGATGTCGAGGCGGCGCCGTTGCTGTGCGCCGGCATCGTCGGCTACCGCGCGCTGCGGCGGTCCGAGCTGCCGCCCGGTGGCCGGCTGGGCATCTACGGGTTCGGGGCGTCCGCGCACGTCGTCGCGCAGGTGGCGATCGCGCAGGGTGCCGTCGTGCACGTCTTGACCCGCTCGCCGGAGGCCCGTGAGCTGGCGCTGGCGCTGGGTGCGGCGTCGGCCGGGCCTGCCGACGGGCTGCCGCCGGAGCCGCTGGACTCGGCGGTGCTGTTCGCTCCGGCGGGTGAGCTGGTGCCGGTCGCGATGCGGGCGCTCGATCAGGGCGGAACCCTTGCCGTGGCCGGTATCCACCTCAGCGACGTGCCGCGGATCGTCTACGCCGACGAGCTGTTCCGGGAGAAGCAGGTGCGCAGCGTCACCGCGAACACCCGCGCCGACGGCGAGGAGTTCCTCCGGCTCGCCGCGGCGTTGCGGGTCCGCCCGACCACCTCGGCCAGGCCGCTCGCGGAGGCCGACCGTGCACTCGAGGACCTGGCCGCGGACCGGATCACCGGTGCGGCCGTGCTGGTCACCTGAACCGGGCCGGCACCGGAACCGCGCAGCGCCGCCGGGCCGGCGAGATGCCGGCCCGGCTGATGGTGCTGCCCCGGCCCTACGTAGCGGTCAGCCCTTCGTGATGGCGATCTTCGTCGGCTCGGCGGCCCCGGTCTGCTCCGGGATCGGGATGCGGATCTCGAGGATGCCGTCCTTGTAGGTCGCGCTGATGTCGGAGTCCGACACCCCCTCGGGGAGCGGCAGGCTGCGGGTGAGGCTGCCGTAGCGCAGCTCGTGGCGCAGGTACCCCTTGTCCTCGGTCTTGTCCTCGATCCGGCGCTCCGCGGTGATGCGCAGGACACCGTCGGTCACGCTCAGCTCGACATCCTCGTCGGGGTCGATCCCGGGCAGCTCCGCCCGGATGACCTCGGTCGCGCCGTCGCGGTACTCGTCGACCCGGATGAGGTCCTCGCCCGGCCAGTCCCAGCCGAGCCCGAACGGCCTGCGCATCGGCAGCGAGCGCATCCATTCGTCGAAGATGCGGTCCATCCGGCCGAACCGGCTCACGAGGTCGGCTCCGCGGTCACGGCGAGCCAGTGTGCTCATGGTGCGCTCCTTGCTTGGGTGGTGCCACCGGTGTCAGCGGCACCTCGACGGTGCCGCGGGTGCGCCGCGACGTGCAGGGTCGTTGGGCCCGTGCGACGGGGTCGGATGGCCGGAACCGGCCGGCGCTCCGCAAGGCCGGCACTGGTCCCGCGACGAAGGGGTCGCACGGCCCCTCGATCCGGGTCCGGTGCTCGGTACCGCAGCGGGAGCGAGCGGCCGAGAGTGGTGCGAGACGACCACGACGGAGGTGCCGACATGTCCGACCCGGCAACGGAGCAGATCACCGAGACCGACCCGGAGAAGGCGAGGATCGGGGACTGGCTCGTGGTCCCGTCCCCACCCACCCAGCACCAGTGGCGCTGGGGGCGTATCACCGGCTCCGAGCGCGCAGGCGGGCGGTTCTACCTGCTGGTGCGGTGGCTCGGCGACGACGAGGACTCGATCGTGCTGCCGCCGTCGGACGCCCGCATCGAACCGGCGCAGCGGTGGCCGCACCCCGGCGGGGACGCGATCGGTGTCTGGACCACCTGACCACCACCGACTCGGGTGGACGCACATCGCGAATCGAGCGCCGGCACCACGCCGGCCCGGGCTGAAGGGACTTCATCGATGCGACACACGAAGGTTGCCGATGTCATGACGAAGACGGTGCTGTCGGTCGACGAGAACGCCGGGTTCATCGACATCGCGGACACGCTCTACATCGCGTCGGTACGGGCGTTGCCCGTCGTCGACACCGACCGCACGCTGCTCGGCGTCATCTCCGAGGCTGATGTCCTCAGGACGGCGGAACGGGCCGATCCCTCCGGCGCGGCGACGCGCCGGTGGCGGTACCGGCCGCGCCACACGCACCGCACCGCACCGACCGGGAAGGCCGGGGCCACGACGGCTCGCGAGCTGATGACGACCGACGTGGTCACGATCGGGCCGGACGCGACGGTGGCCAAGGCGGCCGCCCTGATGCGGGTGAACGGGCTGAGCTGGCTGCCGGTCGTCGACGCCCGTCGCCGGGTGCTCGGGGTGCTCGGGCGCTCGGACCTGCTGCTGGTGTTCTTCCGCGAGGACGACGCGATCCGCGCCGAGATCGTCGAGGACGTGCTGCGCCGGTCCGTGCTCGCGGACCCCGCGGGGGTGCTGGTCGAGGTCGCCGACGGCGTCGTCACCCTGACCGGCGAGCTCGACACCCACGCCGACGCGGTCCTTGCCGCCCGGCTCACGGAGCAGGTCGAAGGCGTCATCGCCGTCATCGACCACCTGCGCTGGAGGGTGGACGAGCGGGTGGCCGACGCATCGGTCGGGCCGCTCTACTGACCTGCCACCGGGGCGCCGCCGCGGTGGCCTACCACCTCAGGATCCGGCACGGTGCCGCCCGGCGGCACCGTGCTGGTGCGGCCGTCCCGGCCACGCGGCGGCGCCGAGGAACGGGACGTGACGGCCGAGCCAGAAACAGGCCATGATCGCCGCCACCCCGACGGCAGGGGCCTTGACCTCGGCCGGCAGGTCGATGGATCGGACCGCGACGGAAAGGCCGAGCAGGACCGGACCCTGCAGGACGAACGCGGCGAAGGCGCTGCGCGCCCAGCGCGACGCGCGCGGCCCGGCCCCGGTCAGCCGGTGCTCGGCGACACCGAGCAGCCACACGGAGCCGGCGACCACGAGGATGCCCTCTGCCGTTGCCGTTGCCAGCGCTTCCCAGTGCCACCCGCCGAGGTAGGGCGCGATGCCGTGGACCACGTCACGCAGCCCGCTGGCGAATGCGAGTACCGGGAGCAGCAGGAGCGTGGTGATCGCGGCGATGCCGCAGCTGCGGCGGATCCGGTCCGGGACGTGGCGCGTCCAGCCGCGGCGGGCGGCGATCACGCCCAGCGCGAACATCCCGGCGCACTGCGGCCACTGCCACAGGTGCAGGTCACCCACCTGGGCGCTGCGGGCCGGGAACCACAGTCGGACGACGAAGGAGACCAGCGCGACCGCGACCACCGCGATCGCGAGATGCACGCCGGTCAGCGGCGGGCGGTTCCGGTCACCGGATACAGCACCGGCCCGTGACCGCCACAGCGCGAAGGTCACCGAGAAGATCAGCAGCACCAGCGCGAACCACAGCGATCCGGAGTCCAGAAGGGGATCGCGGTGGGTGAACACCCACCACGGCGAGACGTCACGACCGGCGGCACGGTAGGCCAGCCAGAGCGAGACGGGCCAGACGAGCAGCGCGGACGCGAGCCAGGGAAGTCCCAGGCGCAGCGTCCGGTCCTGGACATAGTCGCGCGGGCCGTGATGGTCGATCGCGTGCTCGGTCAGCAGACCGGAGAGGAAGAAGAACAGCCCGATCACGAACAAGCCGGTCGGTCCCACGACCGCGGTCAGGAGGAGCTCCGAGCCCGGGGTGAAGGTCACCTCGTGGATCTCGTCGTAGGACCAGCCACCGGCGGCCGAGTACCCCAGCAACGCGTGCCCTCCGATGACCCAGGCCACCAGCACGGTCCGGAGGTTGTCGACGTGCGGGAACCGCACGGTGCCGGCGGCGGCATGCGGTGCCACCTCGTGATGCGACATCGCCGTCAGCCGCGGGCGACGTCGACGACGACCCGGCGGACCTGGTCGTCCGGGCCCAGCAGGGTGAAGGCACGGAACGGGAGCGCGGCCCGCACGCCGATGGCGAAGGTGCACTGGCCCTCGAAGAACCCGGCGAAGCGCACCTCGCGCAGGCTCGGCCAGCCCGCCAGTCGGGATGCGGTGAAGACGTCGTCACCGGTGCCGGCGAGCACCCGCCCGGGCTGGTGGCCACCGCCGCCCGCGCCCTGCTCCGGCGCCCGCACCACGACCTGCAGCGTTGCCCCGCCTGCGACGGGCAACGGATCACCCTTCGGATCGCTCGACACGACCGGGACGTAGCGGACGTCGAACCCGACCGGAGCGGGTCCGTTGATGTCGAAGACGACGCGGTCGTAGCAGGCGTGCCTGCCGACGCGGACGGCGTAGAGCTCGTCGGTCGTCGAGCCGGGCGCAGCGTCCGCGGCGGTCGTCCAGCCACGCGTCTCGGCACAGGTGGCGGGCGCGGGCGCTGCGGGAGTGGCCGGCGTGCCGCTCGACGGCGCCGGTGCCGCGCTCGGGGGTGCCGTGCTCGTGGTTGCCGTGCTCGTGGTTGCCGCGGTCGTCGGTGCCGGGCTCGCGGGTGGCGCGCCCGACGGTGCGCTCGGCTGCGGGTTGCTGCACGCGACCAGCGCCGTGAACATCACGGCGAGGAGACACCATGGACCCCCGCGCGCCGCCCGTTTCGGGGCCATGGTGTTCCTCATCGTGGTGGTCCTCATCCGGTCGGTCGTCGGGGCTCAGCCGTGGCCCGCGGCGCGGGCCTCACCGAGGGTGGCCAGGAACGCATCGGGGTCGGCGAGCCCCACCAGCAGGGTGGTCAGCCGGACCGGCACACCGGCCGCGACCACCCGGACCGGCGGATCGAGGTCGATCCGCACGATCCCCTCCGAGGAGGCGTTGACCAGCCACCGCCCGCCCCAGCCGTGCACGCCCCAACCGAGGACGAGCGGCCGCACGCAGTGCTCGGCGTGCCGAACCTGCCCCAGCGGGATGGTGGCGCGGAACGCCCAGCCCATGCGCACCCGGAGCTGTTCGGGCGAGACGTCGACCGCCGAGTGCGCGGGTCCCATGCCGAGTCCCACCATCAGCGGGCGGAGCGGGGCCGCGTAGCGCAGGGCGAACGAGCCCGTCGCCGGCCGCGTCGGCGCGGTCATGACCGCGCCCCGCGGGCCCGGGAGGCCGCCTGGACCTTCACGATCGTCCGGCCGGTGAGCAGGGCGCAGACGGCCACCGCGGCGACGGCCGTGATCAGCCGGTTGACGTCGACGGCCGGCTGCCAGCGCACGGCGCCGTCGCGCAGCACGAACGCGCCGTAGGGCCGCCCGGTCCAGCCCAGGCCGCCCCCGAGCCCGTCCCCGCCCTTGGCCTGGTCCCGCCCGCCACCACCACCGGCACCACCGCCCACCCGCGCGGCGGGGATCAGCGTCGTTCCGTCGACGGTCACCGGCTCACCGAACACCTTGTTGATCCGGAGGGCGTCCTCGATCTGCTCGACCAGAACTCCTGCGTCCATGGCGATCTCTTCTCTCGTCTCGTGGGTCATCGGCAGCGACTGCGCTGCCTGCCGCGGACGGCGGATGACGGCACCCACGCTGCCGGTCGGCGGTGCTGACCGACAGGGCGGGACGGCGCGTGCGCCCAGGCCGAAGGTCCTGCTCGCCGCCGGCGCGGGCAGCGAGTTGCGCCGTGCCCATCGGCCCAGGAGGAGGGGGACCAGGGCCGCTGTCGGGCCGGCAGCGCGACGGTCACACTCCCGCTACCGATGAGGAGGAGGGTTCCGATGCGGGCACAAGGCGACGGGTGCAGGGTGGTGGTCGGTGTCGACGGATCGCCCGAAGCACCGGCGGCCGTGCGGTGGGCGGCCGCCGAGGCGGTGCATCACCGGATCCCGCTGCGGTTGGTGTCGGCCTTCGACTGGCCGGGTAGCCACGTCGTCGCCCGTCCCAAGCCCGGCGCGGCGACCCGGGATGTGCTGATGCGGCGGGCCCGGGCGCTCCTGGACGTGGCCACGGCGGCAGCGCGGTGCAGCGCACCGGATCTCGAGGTCGAACAGCACCTCGCTGTGGGCACCCTGGCCGCGGCACTTGTCTCCGAATCGCGCCGCGCGCGGTTGGTGGTGGTCGCGGCCCCCGCCTCGATCCGCTCGGTGGTGACGCACGCGCGCTGTCCGGTCGTGGTGTGGCACGGTGCCGACCGTGCCGGGGCCGAGACCGCGCCCGTCGTGGTCGGTGTCGACGGCGGCCCCGACGGTGATGCCGCGATCGCGTTCGCTTTCGAGGCGGCTGCTGTGCGGGGGGCTTCCCTGATCGGTGTGCAGGCGCACGGTCGACGCTTCGGCGCCGTCCGCACGCGCGCCGGACACGCGCCGGCGAACGATCGGTTCGCTCGATGGACGGAGCGGTACCCGGGCGTGGAACTGCAGCGGATCAGCAGCCCGGACCGGCCGGTGCAGGAGCTGCTGGAGCTGTCGGGGGACGCCCAGCTGATCGTGGTGGGCAGCCGTGGGTGCGGCGCGCTCGCCGGGGTCGTGGCGGGATCGGTCAGCAAGGCGCTCACCCGTCGGGCGCGCTGCCCGGTCGCTGTGATCGGGCCGGCTGCACTGTCGCACGCATGAGGGGCACCGCCGTCGCCGAGGTCGGGACCACCGGTCCCCCGCAACGGGACTTCGTCCTGTCGCGGGGGCGGGGCCGGCGCCCGCAGGCTCGACGGCAGCGGCAGTGAACGCCGGTATCGATCGAGGGCTGGAGAGGACGACATGGCTGACACCGGCATGGTTCTGGTGGGGGTCGACGGCTCGCCCGAGTCGCGGGCAGCGCTCGAGTACGCGTGGGCCGAGGCCGGTCGGCGGCATGCTCGACTGCGTGTCGTCGCCGGATTCCGCCCGCCCGAGTACTACGCACCGGCGTACGGATGGGGCAACTACGCCATGATCGCGATGCCGACTCGCGAGGAGATCGCGGCCGATGTGCGAGGCGAGGTCGAGCGGATGCTCGACGAGGTTCGGCAGGCCCGCACGGACCTCGCAGCCACCGGTGTGCCCGTCGAGGTCGCCGTGCGCCCGGGCCACCCGGGCGACCTGCTCGTCGAGGAGTCCGCGAAGGCGGACGTGCTCGTGGTCGGTCATCGTGGCCGCGGCGCGGTGGCCAGCACCGTGCTGGGCTCGGTCGGCCTGGCCTGCGTACTGCACGCGGCGTGCCCGGTCACCGTCGTGCGACCCGCGCCCGGCGCGGCGTCCCACGAGGTCCCCGAGGCCACGGCCGCACACGCCTGAACCAGCGCACCGGACAACCCGCTCGGGCACACAGGAAGGTCAGGACATGCAGGAAAGCCAACGGATCGTGGTGGGGATCGACGGCTCCGCGGAGTCGAAGGGCGTGCTGAGGTTCGCGCTGGAGGATGCGGTGCGACGACACGCGCGGCTGGCGGTCGTGCGGGCGTTCCGCACCCCGACCGCATCGGAGGTGGACGCCTGGGGAACCGCCGTTCCCACGCTCGCCGAGATGACCGCCCGCATCGAGGGAGCCACCCGGGAGCTCGTCCAGGGTGTGATCGCCGAGCGCGACGGGGTGCTCTCGGGCGTCTCGTTCGATGTGGCGGCGGTGCCGGGCCGGGCCGGGCCCGTTCTGGTCGACGCGGCCCGCGGCGCGGCGATGCTGATCGTCGGGCACCGCGACCGGGCCGCGGTCACCAGCGTGCTGCTCGGCTCGGTGGGGCTGCACTGCGTGCTGCACGCCCCGTGCGCGGTCACCGTCGTCCGGCGGGGTGGCGTCGGTGAGGCAGTCGCCGAGGAGGCCGGGGCGCAGGTCCCGGCACCGCAGCCCGTGTGATCGATCCGCCACAGCAGCTGCGGGACTGCTCACGTCCGCCCCGGCCACAGTGGGCCGGGGCGGACGTCTGCCGCGGGCGGTCAGCCCGACTCGCGAACAGCGTCCGGGGGCTCCACCGGGGCGCCGTCACGGGCGAGGGTGAAGTAGTTCTCCTCTTCCTGTGCGAAGTGCAGCCGCAGGACGGCATGGAGGCCGTAGAGGGTGGCCAGCACGTCCTCGACCTGGTCGTCGTCGATCTTCCCGGCGGCATCGGCGAGCCGAAGGTGCACGCCCAACCGGGCGGCGAGCCGATCGATCTCCGCGTGCGTGCGGCTCATCGTCGCAGTGGCCCCCGGTCCGCCCAGTGGTGCCGCCAGCGCCGGGTAGAGCTGTGCCTCCTCGGCGTGCTCGTGGGGGAGGACCTCGTCGGTGAGGAGCCGGTGGACCCGGCGCAGCGGCTCGATCGCCGCCGGCGTGGCCCGGGACGCGATCAGGTCGGCCGTGTCGCGCAGCAGTGGGAGGGCGGCCGAGAGCGTCTCGTGCTCGGCGGAGAAGCGCCGCAGCAGGAACTCGGTCGCCGGGTTCACCCTCCGGGCTCCCGCCCGCCCGGCGCCGAGCGAACGGAGCGCGTTGAGGATGACCGCGACGTCGATGCCCTCCTGCAGCAGCGCACCCATGGCCGGTGGCAGCAGGCCCGCAACCGCGAACGCCATGGCGATCAGCGACAGCCCCATCCCGGCCGCGGCGCTCTGCACCGCGATCCGCCGGGCCCGGCGGGCGATCTCCATGGCGTCGGCGAGTGCATCGAGCCGGTCGACGGTGAGCACGATGTCGGCGGACTCCGACGCCGCTGTCGCCCCGCGCGCACCCATGGCGACCCCTACGGTGGCGGCCGCCAGTGCCGGCGCGTCGTTGACCCCGTCGCCGACCATGACGGTGATGTCCCGCTCCCGCTCGGCGCGCACCGCAGCGACCTTGTCCGCCGGTGACTGCTCGGCTCGGACGTCGTCGAGGCCCAGCATCGTCGCGATCTGGCGGGCCGGCTCGGGCCGGTCCCCGGTCAGCAGCACCAACCGATGCAGGCCCGCAGCCCGCAGCCGGCGCAGGGTGCGCGCCGCGTCCCGGCGCGGTGGGTCGCGCAGCAGCGCGGCGCCGCAGACCTGCCCGTCGACCGTCACCCAGGCGATGGCGGCGCCGTCGAGTGCGGCCCGGTTGTGCACGGTCCGGGCCCAGGCGGCCTGCGGGGGTGGACCGGCCCGGCGCCCGACCTCGACGAGACGCTCACCGACCCGTGCGGTGACCCCGTAACCGGGCTGCTCGACGACGTCACGGGGCAGCACCAACGGGAGGCCCTGCCGTCGGGCCGCCGTGACGATGGACGCGGCCAGCACGTGGGGCGAGTACAGGTCGGCGGATGCTGCCAGCGCGAGCACGTCAGCCGCACGGCGGTCGGGTGCGGTGACCATCTCCACCATCGCCGGCCTGCCGGTGGTCAGCGTGCCCGTCTTGTCCATCACCAGCGTGCGGGCCCGACCCAGGTTCTCCAGCGCACCGCCGCTGCGGATCACCACCCCGAGCCGGGAGGCCCGGGAGAGACCGGACACGATCGCCACCGGCGCTGCCAGCAGCAGGGGACACGGGGTGGCGACGACGAGCACCGCGACGGCGCGCACCGCCGACCCGCTGAGCGCCCATGCTCCTGCGGCCATCAGGAGCGCGAGTGGGAGGAACCATGTCGCGTACCGGTCGGCGAGCCGCACCACCGGCGCGGTCGCCGCGCCCGCCTCCTGCGCCAGCCGCACGATCCCCGCATAGGTGCTCTGCTCCGCAGTGGCCTCGGCCCGCAGCTCGAACGCCGAACCGGCGTTGACCACGCCACTGCGCACCGGGTCCCCGACCGCGCGCTCGACCAGCTGCGACTCACCCGTCAACACGGCTTCGTCCAGGACGGCAAGCCCGTCCACCACCCGCCCGTCGACCGGCACCACCTCTCCGGGGCCGATGACCAGCAGGTCCGCCTGCCCGATCGCTGCGACCGGCACGCTCTCGACGTGGTCGCCGGTCCGGCGGCGCGCCGAGCGGGGCGCGTGTTCGAGCAGCGCACGCAGGTCTCGCGAGGCTCGGCGCTGTGCCGCCTGCTCCAGCGTTCTCCCGGTCGCCACCATGACAGCGATCAAGGCGCCGGCGACGTACTCCCCGACGAGCAGCGTGCCCACGAGCGCCAGCACCGCGAGCAGATCGACGCCGGCCCGACCGGAGCGCAGCCCGCTCACCACCCAGGCCACGCTCGGCACCAGCGCCGCGACGGCACCCGCCGCCCATGCCACGTGCGCGAGCGCCACAGCACCGGCGGCCGCAGCGATCAGCCCGGTGCCCAGCGCCACCGCGGTCAGGACCAGCAGCAACGCCTCGCGTCCTGGGATCCACCGCCCGAGCGCGTGCGGGGACCAGTGCCGCTGCCCGTCCGGTGCACTCGCCTGCATCAGAACCTCCCGATCACGAGGAAAACCGGCACCGATCTGACCGGCAGGGACCGCCGGGCGCCGGTCGGAAGGCAGTCCGACCGGCTCACCGCATCGGTGGTGGCCACCTGTGTCAGGCCGTCGGGATCCCGCGCATCGCACGCGGCCGGGTGGAGTTCCGCACGCCGACGACCATCAGGATGTGCTGCCGCACCGTTTCGAGCCATTCCCTGGTCCGGATCGCGGCGTAGCAGAACGTGTCCTCGCTGAGGTCGCGGTCGAGCCGGACGTGCGGGGCCAAGCCGATGCAGGTCACGCAGACCGGATCCGGAAGCCCGGCCCGGAGCAGGGCGAGCTCCTCGGCGACGATGCCTTCGAGCCGCTGTCGACCGGCGGCGCCGGGCGGCAGTGCGCGGGCCGCCGCGGCGAGCCCGGTTGCGCGGTCGGCGATCCACAGCAGGTAGGCATCGGTTCCGGGACGAACGGGTCCGGCGTCGGAGGTGGTCACATCCGCGACGTTAGGAGCGCGGCAACGCGGGTTGCAGGGTCGAACGGCACCTGTGGAGGGGACTTCGGGTGTACTCCGCTGCACGAGATCAGCCGCCCTCCGAGGCGGTTCGACCGTCCCGCAGCGCGAACGACGAGGCCGCGCGGCCACCGCGGGACGCGTCGAGGCCGACGACGATCCGCGATCTCGTCGGGTTCGTCGCGTGCTACGGGGCGATCGGTGGGCGCAGGCTGCCCTCGTGGATCGCCCGGGCGAACTGCACGCCCTGGAAGAGGCCCTCCAGCCAGCCGACGAGCTGGGCCTGCGCGATGCGCAGCTCCGCATCGGACACCGCTGCGCCGGTGTGCAGGCTGGGTGCGATCGCCATGAACTCGGTGCGCAGCGATGCGGGGAGAGCGGACTCGAGCTCGCTGACCGCGCGGTCGTAGAGACCCGCCAGCCGGAGCCTGCCACGGTCGTCGAGCGGCATCGCGTGGATCTCGTCGAGTGTCTGCTTGATCATGCTGCCCAGGCGCAGGAGCTTGGGCGGGTCGGCGATCTCGATGGGGGTGTCGGTGGTCATGCGCTGACGGTAGGAGCGGGCCCAGGCCCTGGTGCAGGGGCGAAGGTCCCGAACCGCGGCGCGGATCGGTACTCGGGACCCTCGACCGGGCCGGGGGGGACCCATGACCCTGCGGACTGCCGGCCTGGCGGCTCCATCCTGGGTCCAACGAGCGGAGGTGCAGCTGATCCAGCCGCGTGCCCGCACTCGAGCGAACCCATCGGCTGACCGGGAGGCACCCATGGACCCGTCCGTGATCGTGGTGGTCGTCGTGATGACGGCACTGATCTTCGACTTCACCAACGGCTTCCACGACACCGCGAACGCCATGGCCACCTCCATCGCCACGGGCGCGCTGCGGCCGAAGGTGGCCGTCGGCATCGCGGCCGTGCTCAACCTCGCCGGGGCCTTCCTGTCCGTCCAGGTCGCGAGGACGATCTCCGGAGGGCTCGTCGACGATGCCCGGATCACGCCGGTGGTCATCTTCGCCGGGCTGGTCGGGGCCATCGTGTGGAACCTGCTGACGTGGCTGCTGGGCATGCCGTCGAGCTCGTCGCACGCGCTGTTCGGTGGCCTCATCGGCGCCGTCTGGGTGGCGGCCGGTGCCGATGCCGTGCGCTTCGGGGCGGTGGTCGGCAAGGTGGTGCTGCCCGCGTTGATCTCTCCCGTGCTGGCCGGTGTCGTCGCACTGACGGCGACCTACCTCGGCTACAAGGTGACGGTCCGCGGGGATCGCCGGGCCGTGCGACGCGGGTTCCGGGCCGGTCAGGTGGTCTCCGCGTCGATGGTCGCGCTCGCCCACGGCACGAACGACGCGCAGAAGACCATGGGTGTGATCACCCTGGCGCTCATCGCGGCGGGTGCGTTGGCGCCGGGCTCGGCGCCGCCGTTCTGGGTGGTGCTGCTCGCCGGACTGGCGATCGCGGCAGGCACCTACATGGGCGGCTGGCGGATCATCCGGACGCTCGGCACGCGCGTGAGCCAGATCGAGCCGATCCAGGGCTTCGCGGCCGAGACGACCAGCACCGCCGTGATCCTCGCCTCCACCCACCTCGGCCTGCCGCTGTCGACGACGCAGGTCTGCACCGGCGGCATCTTCGGCGCGGGCGCCGGCCGGCAGCTGGCGTCCGTCCGCTGGAGCATGGCCGAGCGGATGGCGCTGGCCTGGGCGGTGACGCTGCCGGCTGCCGCGATCGTGGGAGCGGCCGCGTCATGGCTCGCCGCGACCGGACTCGTCGGCACCGTGTTGGTCGCCGTGGTCGGCGCCGGACTCGCGGCCGGCATCTACGCCCTGTCGCGGCGCAACCCGATCGGGGCTACGCACACCGGGCAGCCGGTGTCGCCGTCCCGGCTCGCCGCCTGATCCCGACCATGCCCGACCACGCCCGACCGAGGGAGACACGACATGACCTACAACTGGGGCGCGCTGCTGATCTCGGCAGCGGCGTCGCTGGCAGCGGCCGTCACGGTCGTGGTGCTGGCCGGGCTGGCACTGGTGGGATGGTCGGCCCGGACCCGTGGGCCGAGCGCCACCGCGACGTCGGGAGCCCTGAGCCCCGCGGTGGGAACCGCGGTGGCGGCGAGCTGCCTGCTCGGCGTCGCCGCGATCGTCGGCTACGGGCTGTGGCTCGTCGTCGGATGACCCGCTACGCGCTGGCGGTCAGCCGCTGCTGCGACCCGTTCCAGTGGTGACGTAGTGGGTGTCGGCCCACGCCGCGCGGGCGCCCGAGTCACCGATCCGGTAGACCTGCACGGCCGCGACGACCGCGAGCGCGACGGTCACCGCGGCGAGCACACCGGCGAGCACGCGGGGCGGCCCCGCGGCGGTCCGTGCGGCGGTGCCGGGTCCACCGTGGTCGGCCGGCTGGATCCGGCGGCCGACGACGGTGGCTCGATGGTGCAGCACGACGAACGCGGTCAGCGCCACCAGCAGGCCGGCGACGAAGACCAGCAGGTCATCGCCGAGCCGGGTGTGCGCCTCGAGCAGGGCGGTGCGGGGAAGCCGGTGCTCGAGCCCTTCGCCGCTGGAGGTCGCCACGGGGATGGCGACGGTGGCTACCGCGGTGACCGCGACCACCAGCCAGCCGTAGCGTCGCCGGGCCGCGGGCCACACCGCCACCGTGACCGCACCCAGCACGGCCAGCGGGACCAGCACCACCACCGCGTGGACCACGAGGACGTGCAGGGGCAGGTCGTTGATGAACGTCGGCATCGGGCTCCTTGATCGCGCCGCAGGCGTCACCTGCCGGTTTGGGCACAGCCTCTCGACCGATCCTGGGAGCTTTCTTGGAACTGCCGGTCAGTCCGGCGCCCATGGCAGCTCCAGCCGCAGCGTGGTGCCGCCGGCCGCCGGCCCGGCGACGGCGGTGACGGTGCCCCGGTGGCGGGTCGCGACGTCGCTGACCAGCGCCAGCCCGAGCCCGTAGCGGCGAGGGCCGACCCCGCTGCCGTCACCGGTGGAGGCGAACCGCTCGAACAGCCGCGGCAGCACCTGCGGGTCGATCCCGGGGCCGTCGTCCGTGACGTCGACCACGACCCGGCCATGGACCACCCGCGCGGTGATCGTCACCTCGGACGTCGCGTGGCGGACGGCGTTGTCGGCCAGCGCGGTGACGGCTCGGCGCAGTGCGGCAGGCGAGCCGATGACCGGGGCAGGTCCGGGATCGGATGCGGTGCGGAGCGTGACGCCTGCCGCGGCGGCGGAGCCCATCGCGGCGGCAGCGACGTCCTCGGCGATCCTTGTCACGTCGACGGTCTCGGCGGCCGCCGGTTCGCGGGGGTCGGCGGCGAGCAGCAGGTCGTCGAGGATCGCGGTGAGCCGTCCGGCGTCGTCGACGAGCCCGTCGACGTCCGTGCGGACGTCCGGGGCAGCGGTGCTGCGCAGCACCCTCCTGCGCAGCATCTGGGCTCTCGTGCTCAGCAGCGTGAGCGGGGTGCGCAGCTCGTGGCTGGCATCCGCGACGAAGCGGCGCTGCAGGGCCAGCGCCGCCTCCAGCGGGGCGACGGCCCGCCGGGCGAGCCAGCCGCCGACGACCGTGGCCAGCACGAGTCCCACGATCCCCACGATCAGGACCGCGCACAGCAACCCGGCGAGCTGGTTGCGCCCGCTGGTGCGGTCGAGTGCCGCTTGGACGACGACCGTGGTGCCGTCCGGGCGGGTGCGCAGCGCGGTGCGGACCACGAAGTCGCGCCCGTCGACGGTGGCCGCGCGTACGTCCGGACCGGCACCACCGGCGACCCGGTCGAGCACCGCGACGAGCGGTAGGCCGGCGGGCATGGCGGCGGTCGTGCGGAGGGTGGTGCCGGCGCGGATGGCGAGCCACATGTTGGCGGGCGGATCGTCGACGTCATCGGCGCGATCGACCGCGACGGTGAGCATGGTGTCGTCGGCCGCGTTCTGCATCCCGACGAGCACCAACGCGATCACGCCGGCCAGTACCGCCACCACGATCGCCGTGCCGGCGGCTGCCTGCAGGCCCAGGCGGATCACGGCCCGCCGGACGAGCGCGGCGTCGGAACCGACGGGCGCGCCCGACCGCGGCCGCCGCATCCTCACATCGCACCCAGCCGGAAGCCCCGCCCGCGCACGGTCGTGACGATGCGCCTGCCGAGCTTGCGCCGCAGGTAGTGGACGTAGGTGTCCACCACGATCTCGCTTCCGGCGTCCGGGAACACGATGGCCAGCAGATCGGCCCGGCTGTAGACCTGGTTCGGGCGTGCGGCCAGGGTGGCGAGCAGGGAACACTCCCGATCCGACAGCGCCACGGGCTCGCCGTCGCCCATCACCTGCCTGGCCTCGGTGTCCAGGCGGGCGGAACCGACGGGCAGGCTACGGGCGGTGTCGAGGTGGCGACGGCGCAGCGCCCGCAGCCGGGCCAGCAGCTCCTCGACGTCGAACGGCTTGCCCAGATAGTCCTCCGCGCCCGCATCGAGGCCCCGGACCCGATCGGCCGGGTTGGCAAGTGCCGACAGCATGAGCACCGGCGTGACGACACCGCGGCCGCGGAGCCTGCCGAGCAGGTCGATGCCGTCCACCGCGGGCAGCCGCCGATCCAGCAGCAGGACGTCGTAGTGGTGGGTGAGACCCAGGTGCAGGCCACGATGCCCGTCCGCGGCGGACTCGACGTCGTACCCGTCCTCCTGCAACAGCGCGGTGAGCATGGCTCGCAGTTCGGGATCGTCCTCGACGATGAGCACCCGGGGGGAGACGACTCCGGCCGTGGTCATCGACCCATCCTGCGCGATGATCCTGTGGGGATCCTGAACGCGGCGCGGTTCTGAGGATTCACCAAGACCGCGCTCCGAGACTGGGCGATGTGTTCACCCGTGGAGAAGATCCATCCTCGGCCGTGCGGATCCGGCGCCAGCAGGTGCGCAGGCGGGCGACCGCCCGGCGCCGGGTCGGCCTGGCCACGTCGTGGACCGCGGCGGGCGCGTCGGCACTCGCCGTCGCCGTCGGGCTGGTGTTCGCCCAGTCGGCGGCGGCTCCCGCGGCGGCCGAGCAGCCGGCACCATCACCTCAGCAGCTGCAGGGGAGCGGGGCGGCCGCCGCGGCCCCGGACGCCGGACCGATGCTCGTCGACCCGGCACCCGCCGTCCCATCGCCCCGTCACAGCCGCGCCGAGCCGGCCGCGCCCGCCCCACAGCAACTCACGCCGGTTCCGCAGCAGCTCGCACCTCCGGTGCAGGCGCCGCGCGCCGCGCGCGGGCACGCGCACGGCTCGTCGGGGGCATCGTGACCGACACCACGCACCGTGTCGTGCTGCCCGCACTGGGCACCACGGCCTTCCTCGCGGTCACCGACCCCGACGGCCTCGCACCCGCCGAGCAGGTCCTGCGGACCGAGCTCGCGGCGGTCGACGCAGCATGCAGCCGCTTCCGGTCCGATTCCGAGATCTCCCAGCTGCACCACAAGGCCGGCGAGCCGGTTGTCGTCGGGCCCCTGCTCGCCGAGGCGATCGGGCTGGCACTGCGCACGGCCGCGCTGACCAACGGCATGGTCGATCCGACCGTCGGGCATGCGGTGCGAGCGCTGGGCTACGACCGTGACTTCGCCGAGGTCCCGGCCGATGCGCCGGGACCCGTCCCGGCGGCGGTCCCCGCGCCCGGCTGGTGGCGGATCGCCTGGGATCCGGCGGTGAGCGAGGTGCTGCTGCCACGCGGGATCATGCTCGATCTCGGCGCAACGGCGAAGGCGATGGCCGCCGATCGGATCGCGGTCGGGGCCGCGGCCCGTGCCGGGTGCGGGGTGCTGGTGAGCCTCGGCGGTGACGTCCGGGTCGCCGGCACGCCACCGGAGGGCGGCTGGCGGCTCGGGGTCGGCGACGACCACGAGGAGGCGCTGACCGAGCCCGACGTGACCGTGTCGATCACCTCCGGTGGGCTGGCGACCTCGGGGACGGCCCGCCGGGCATGGCGTCGCGACGGGCGGCCGGTGCACCACATCGTCGACCCGCGCACCGGCGACGTCGCGCAGCCGTGCTGGCGGACCGTCAGCGTCGCGGCGGCCAGCTGCGTCGATGCGAACACCGCGAGCACGGCGTGCATCGTGATGGGTGCGCACGCCCCGCAGTGGCTGCAGCAGTGCCGGTTGCCGGCGCGGCTCGTCGGCGACGACGGGCAGGTCGTGACCACTGCAGGCTGGCCCGGCTCAGGTGGGGAGGCCTGACGTGGACCAGGCGCTGTGGTTCACCAGCCGGGCGACAGGGCTGGTGTCGCTGCTGCTGCTCACGAGCACCGTCGTGCTCGGCGCGGTGCACTCGGGCCGGGCGAGCTCGGATGCCTGGCCCCGCTTCGCCCTGCACGCCGTGCACCGCAACATCGCCCTGCTGACGGTCGCGTTCGTCGGCGTCCACGTCAGCACGGCGATCATCGATCCCTACGCCGGGATCGCGTGGCTCGACGCCGTGGTGCCGTTCGGCTCCGGCTATCACCCGTTCTGGCTGGGACTCGGGGCGGTGGCGCTGGATCTGCTGGTCGCGGTCGTCGTCACCAGCATGGTGCGTGGCCGGATCGGGTTGCGGGCGTGGCGGGCGGTGCACCTGGCGACCTACGCGCTGTGGCCGGTCGCCGTGGCGCACGGCTTCGGGATCGGTGGCTCCGACAGCGGGCTGGGCTGGGTGCTGGCGTTCGACGCGGCCTGCGTGCTGGCCGTCGGCGTCGCGGTCGCGCGGCGGTTGTTCGTCCGCGACCCCGACCGGGAGGCGCGACGGCCGGCGGAGCAGGTGCACAGATGACCACGGCCGACACCGCGCGCGGTGTCGACCGGCCGTCCCCACCCGGCACCGAGCTGCGGTTGCTCGCCGGTTGGGCCGACACCGGCTCCAGCGCGGGAGCCCGTGCGCATCTGGCCCGCTACGGGCCGGTGCCGCTGACCGCTTTCCGCGGTGCGGCCGGGGCCGACCGGCTGATCGAGACGGTTGCCGCCGCCGGGCTCCGCGGTCGCGGCGGGGGCGGCTTCGCGACCGCGCGCAAGCTCGTTGCCGTGGCCACGGGGCGGGGCCGGCGCACGGTCGTGGCCAACGGCTGCGAGGGCGATCCGTCCAGCACGAAGGACCAGGTCCTGCTCGAGCTGGCGCCGCATCTCGTGCTGGACGGGATCGTCCTCGCCGCGCACGCCGTCGGCGCGACCGACGCCGTCCTCTGCGTGCACGGCGGCGCCGGTGCGCAGCGGCTGTCTGCCGCGGTGCGCGAGCGGGACGGGGACCCGGTCGGGATCACCGTCGTACCGGTGCCGGGGCACTACGTCGCGAGCGAGGAGTCCGCGCTCGTGAACTTCCTCAACACCGGCGACGCGCGGCCCACCGTGACCCCGCCGCGCCCGGCTCAGCGCGGCGTGCGCGGCGGTCCGACACTCGTGGACAACGTCGAGACCCTCGCCCACCTCGCGCTGATCGCCCGCTTCGGCGCCGGCTGGTTCCGCACCGCGGGCACGGCTGCCTCACCCGGCACCACGCTCATCACGCTGGGTGGGGCGGTGACCGATCCGGGCGTCTACGAGATCGCGCTGGGCACCACGATCGGGCAGGTGCTGGCGCGCGCCGCCGGCCCCAGCGATCCGTTGCAGGCGGTGCTCATCGGCGGGCTGAGCGGCAGCTGGTTGCCCGCGGACGACGCTGCCGACCTGCCGCTCACCCACGAGGACTGCCGAGCGGCCGGTGCCTCGTTCGGGGTGGCGGTGGTCGGGGCCCTGCCCGAGCGGGCCTGCGGCATCGTCGAATCCGCCCGCATCCTGCGCCGGCTCGCCGAGGCGTCGGCGCGCCAGTGCGGCCCGTGCATGTTCGGCCTGCCCGCGGTCGCCGACGACATGGCTCGGCTCGCCGTCGCAGCGACCCCGCAGACCGGGCTGCTGGACCGGCTGCACCGGCGACTGGCGGTGATCCCCGGCCGGGGTGCGTGCGCCCATCCCGACGGTTCCGTACGGATGACGGCGAGCGCCCTGGACGTCTTCGCCGCCGATGCCGCAGAGCACGCCGCCGGTCGCCCCTGCCGCTGGGCGGGCCCGGCGGCAGCACCGCGGTCGTCCGCCGTGCCCCCGCAACGGCGGCGGTGGTGAGCGGGCACGAACGGCACCAGCTGTCGGTCGACCCGATCGCCTGTCGCGGCCACGGGCTGTGCGCCGAGCTCCTGCCCGAGATCGTCGAGCTCGACGAGTGGGGTTACCCGATCATCAGCGAGACCGCGGTGCCGCGGGCCTCGCGGGCCGACGCGCGCGCCGCCGTCGCGGCCTGCCCGACGCTGGCGCTGCGCCTGCGGCGCTGACGCCGCGGCCGAGGCCGCCGACCGCCCACTGGCTCATGATCCAACCCGAACCAGTGCGCGCTCGGCCGCGGGCACGAGCAGCACCGAGGCCGGAGCATGGTGCAGCGCGTTGCTGATGACCAGCCCGAACCGGTCGGGCGGGCTGGAAGGGGATCGGCCCAGCACGAGGAGATCGGCGTCGATCCCGCCGCCCACCAGCTCGTGCGGCCACATCCGCAGCAGCCGGGTCTCGACGGGCAGCCCGGGATGCCGCAGCTGCAGCCGCCGCCGTGCCGTGGCCAGCAACCTCTCCCCCTGCTCGAGTGCGGTGTCGATGCCGACGCTGCGCTCCCCGAACGAGCGCGGGACGCCGTGCGCCAGCACGAGCGGCCCGCCGAGCTGCGTCGCGACCTCGGCGGCGACGCTCAGCAGGTCGTCATCGACGCCCAGCAACCCGGCCACGACCAGCGGCGACCGGGCGTGGAGGGGCTCGGCGCGGGCCAGCGCCAGCGCGTGGACGGGAGCGAGCTGCTGGGATCGGACCCACAACGAGCGTCCGGTGGCGCGGCACCACCGCGGCACCCAGTCCGGCGGCGCCGCGGTCTCGACGACGACCGCCGCCGGCACGGTTCCCGCCCCACTGCGGCGAGGCGCGATGTCGGTGTCCATGGCTCCTCCGCAGGCGTCGATCAGCTACCGGCAGGGTCCGGCAGCCGGGGCGCGACCCGGAAGGGCCGGTGGTCCCACGTGACCGGGACCAACGCAACGAGCCGATGTCGCTCACGGCCCGGCGGCCAGGGTCCCGGGCACCGCGGACCTTCGGCTCTGGCCGGGGGGATCGGGCCCTGCGCAGGGTGGGGCGGGAGTGCACCCGCCCTGGAGGAACCGTGTCCGCACCGACCATCCGCCCGCTCGCGCCCGAGCCAGCAGCCACGCAGCCGCCGGATCCGCGCGAGCCGATCGCTCGGCTGCTGCGTGATCTGCGCTCCGCTCCGGACGGGCTCTCCGCCCGGGAAGCGGCCCGGAGGTTGGAGCGCTACGGCCCCAACACGCTGCGGGTGCGCGGCGGCCGGACCTGGCCGCGGGCGCTGGCCCGCCAGTTCACCCACCCGCTGGCGCTGCTGCTGCTGCTGGCCGCGGTGCTCGCGGTGGTTGCCGGCACGCCCGCGCTGGCCTGGGCGATCCTCGCGGTGGTCGTGCTCAACGCCGTGTTCGCGTTCGTGCAGGAGCACCAGGCCGGACGGGCCGTCGAGGCGCTCGGCCGGTACCTGCCGCCCCACGCTTCCGTCCGCCGGGACGGCATCGTGGGCTCCGTGGCGGCTTCCGACCTCGTGCCGGGAGACGTGCTCGTCCTCGCCGAGGGCGACCGGATCCCCGCCGACGCCCGCCTGCTGGTCGGAGACCTCGAGATCGACGCCTCGGCGCTGAGCGGGGAGTCCGCAGCCGTGGACCGCTCGGCCACTGCGGTGGACGACGCCACGCGCCGGCTCGACTCGCCCGTGCTCGTCTGGAGCGGTACCGGGTGCGTGGCCGGCACCGCGGAGGCGGTCGTGCACGCCACCGGCGCCCACACCGAGATCGGCCGGATCGCGGCGTTGACCGGGCCGCGCCGGGCGGGGGACAGCCCGCTGGAGCGCCAGGTCCGCCGGGTCGCCTACCTCATCGCCGGGGTGGCGGTCGCAGTCGGGATCGCGTTCCTGCCGCTCGGCGTCGCCGCCGGGCTGAGCTGGCCGGAGGCGTTCGTGTTCGCCGTCGGCCTGCTCGTGGCCAACGTCCCGGAAGGGCTGCTCCCCACGATCACCCTCGCGCTCGCCGGTGGTGTGCGGGCGATGGCCCGCCGCGGCGCGCTGGTCAAGCGGCTCTCCGCGGTCGAGACGCTCGGCTCGACGACGGTGATCTGCACCGACAAGACCGGCACGCTCACCGCGGGGGTCATGCACGTCGTCGAGATCCGGGACGGGCGCGGTGCCGTGCTGAACGTGCCGGGTGCGGATCTGGCAGCGGCCGTCGCGCGCTGCTCCACCGCGGACGCCGCGGCGCGCACGGGTGACCCGACCGAGCTGGCGCTACTCGACATGGCCGCCGCGGCAGGCGTCGACGTGGCTGCGGGAGGCCGCGACGCGGACCGGCTGGTGCTGTACCGGTTCGATCCACGCCGCAAGCGGATGGCCACGCTGGACCGGGTCGGATCGGGTCAGCGTGTGCATGTGAAGGGCGCGCCCGAGGAGCTGCTGCCCCGCTGCACGCTGGCCCCCGGACAGCGCGCGGAGCTCGCGACGGCCATCGAGGCGATGACCTCGCGGGCCTTGCGCGTGCTGGCGATCGCGCAGCGGGACTGGACATCGACGTCGCCTCCGGACCGCGACGCCGCCGAGGGGCCCGGTCTGGAGCTGCTCGGGCTGGTCGGGCTGCTCGACCCACCCCGGCCGGAGGTGGCCGTCGCCGTCGCCGACTGCCACGCGTCGGGCATCCGGGTGCACGTCGTCACCGGCGACAACGGGCGCACGGCCACCGAGATCGCGCGCCAGGTGGGTATCCGTGCCGACCGCGTCGTCGACGGTACCGCGCTCGACGCCATGCCCGACAGCGAGCTGGACACGCTGCTCGCTAGCGACGAGGAGATCATCTTCTCGCGCGCGGCGCCGGAGGCGAAGCTACGCATCGCCGACGCGCTGCGCTCCCGTGGCCACGTCGTCGCGATGACGGGGGACGGCGTCAACGACGCTCCGGCGCTGCACCACGCCGACATCGGGGTGGCCATGGGGCTCAGCGGTACCGAGGTGGCGCGTGAGGCGGCCACCGTCGTGCTGACCGACGACAACTTCGCCACCGTGGTGGCGGGTGTGGAGGAGGGCAGGCGGGTCTATGACAACGTGCGCAAGTTCGTGCTCTACATCTTCGCCCACGCCGTGCCCGAGGTCGTTCCCTTCCTGGTGTTCGCGCTCTCGGGTGGCCTGATCCCGCTGCCGCTGACGGTCCTGCAGATCCTCGCGATCGACCTGGGCACCGAGACGCTGCCCGCGCTGGCGCTGGGCCGCGAGCCCGCCGAGCCGGGCTTGATGGCCCGGCGGCCGCGCCGGGCCGGCCAGAACGTGATCGACCGGTCGATGCTGCTGCGGGCGTGGGGACTGATGGGGGTGGTGTCCGCGGCACTGACGATGGGGCTGTTCCTGCTCGTGCTGCTCGGTGCGGGGTGGACGCCCGGCGCACCGACCGGTGCCGGGACCCCGCTGCACCTCGCCTACCTGCAGGCCACGACGGCCAGCTTCGCCGCGATCGTGGCCTGCCAGATCGGCACCGCGTTCGCCGCCCGGACCCAGCGCAGCTCGCTGCGCAGCATCGGCCTGTTCACCAACCCGCTGCTGCTGGGCGGCATCGCCTTCGAGCTGCTGTTCGCCGCGGCGCTGATCTACCTGCCGCCGCTGCAGGCGCTCTTCGGCACCGCCGCCCTGCCGGGATCGGTGCTGGCGCTCCTGCTGCCGATGCCGGTGCTCGTGTGGGGGATCGACGAGGTCTACCGGGCCGTCCTCCGGTCGCGGGCAGCCCGGCGGGAGCGATCGTGAGCCGGCTCGAGCACACCTGCGACGCGGTCGCGGTGCGGGATCGCGGGAACGCCCGCGCGTCGATCGAGACGATCACGTCCGTCGCCGCCCAGATCGCCGACGTGCGCGCCAGCCTGCTCGGAGACGCTGCGGCGACCGCCACCGACGCTGCCGCCGTGGACGGCGCGATCGATGCGGCGCTCGCAGAGCTGAACGGCGCGAGCGTGCACGCGTTCATCGGGGTGCTGGTCGAGCGGATGGTGCGCGAGCAGCTGCACCTGCCCCGGGCCGGGCTCGGACGCGGGACCGCGCTGACCGACGACTCGGTGGTCGTGACCCGCGACCGCTAGGTGGCCGCCGTTGACAAGGTCCTGATCGCGGCCGCGCGCCCAGATCGTCCCTGGCGGCGCCGATGCGAAGCCTGCGAGCAGCGCCTCGGTGCTGCCGCCCGTCCAGGTACGTCCCGTACACCGGCCCGGAGCGTGGCCATCGACCATCCTGTGTCAACAGGCTCTAGGGTCAGCGCGGCGGAAGGCTGCCGGCGATCAGCTCGGCCAGCTCCATCGTTCGCTGCGCATATCCCCACTCGTTGTCGAACCAGCCGAACACCTTGACGAGGTTGCCTGTCGCGAGGGTGAGGCCGCTGTCGAGGACGCACGAACTCCGCTCGCCGAGCACGTCGCGGGAGACGACCGGCGCGTCCGTGTACCGGAGGATGGCTTTGAGCCGGCCATCGGCGGCGGTGGCGAAGGCCTGGTTGACCTCGTCGACCGAGACGTCGGAGGTGAGCTGCGCGGTCAGATCCACCAGCGACACGTCCTCGACGGGCACGCGGACCGCGGCGCCTCCGATGCGCCCCGCCAGCTCCGGGAGGACCAGCGGGACCGCCAGTACCGCGCCCGTGCTGGTCGGGACCATGTTCGCGGCAGCGGAGCGGGCCAGCCGCAGGTCCTGGTGCGGCCCGTCGAGCAGGCGCTGGTCGGCGGTGTAGCTGTGCACGGTGGTGAGCAGCCCGCGGGTGAGACCGAAGGACTCGTTGAGCACCTGGACCATCGGAACGGCACAGTGCGTGGTGCCGCAGGCGCCCGAGACGATGTCGTGGCGGGCGGGGTCGTAGGTGCTCTCGTTGCAGCCCATCACGATCGTGGCATCGGCGTCCGTCGCGGGAGCCGCAATCACGACCTTGCGGGCACTGCCGCGCCTGATGTGCACGGCGGCGCGTTCGCGGGTGCAGAACCGTCCCGTCGCCTCGATCACGATGTCGACGCCGGCCCCGCGCCAGTCCACCTTTGCCGGCGTCGCCTCGTCGAAGACGCGAACGGACCGGCCGCCCACGGTCATGTGCCGGTCGCCGGCCGCCACGTCGACCGACCACCGTCCATGGGTCGAGTCGTTCTGCAGCAGGTGCGCCAGCGTGGCGTTCGGCGCCACGTCGTTGACCGCCAAGACCTCGATGCCCGAGCCGGGGCGCTCGACGATGCTGCGCACCACCGCGCGGCCGATCCGGCCCATCCCGTTGATCCCGATTCCGACGGTCATCTCGTCCCCTCATGGCCGTGTAGCCGATCCGTCGTCGCCGACACGGTGCGCGGCGGCCGAGAGCGTGCGGGTGCGGGCGTCCCCTACGGCCGATGGGAACCGGCTGAGGGCCGGGCCGGGGGGGTCTGGCAGGCCCTTCCTATTGCCGGACCGCCGTCGTTCCCGGCCGCCCGTGGATCGGCGAGGTCACGACCATCGGGCGTCGCTCCCGGGACCGGGAGGAGTGCCGGCTCGGTCAGGACGAGCCTGCGGCCGCTGAGCATCTGCAGCGGAATGGAGATGGTGTGTGCTGTGCGGTCCGGGGCCCAGGGGTCGGGCTGGAGTTCGGCGAGCTCGGCCAGCCGGGCGGGCTCGACGACCTCGTAGGCCTGACCGACGCCCAGCACGCTCCACCCGGTGCGGGTCGCATGGTCGATGTCGTCGACCTCGAACGCGACGACGGCGTGTCGGGTGGCGGCGGCCAGCTTGCTCCCGTTGCTCGTGCGGAAGACGACCTCCTCGCCATCGAGCACGAAGTTGACCGGCTGGGCCGACGGGAGCGCGCCGTCGGTGAAGACCACGCGGCCGATGACGGCCGAGCCGAGCAGCGCGATGCACTGCTCCCTGTCGAGCATGACGAGCTCATTGGACTGCATGGGTTCACCTCGGCATCCGCGACTGTTCACGCCAGCATGCGCAGTCGCCGCCGCGATGATCAGGGTCGAAGGTCCCGAATTCGCAAGCCGGTCATCGGCGTGCGGCGGCCGGTGCGGCGCGCCAGACCGCGGAGGCGAGCTCGACCGACTCGGTGATCGTCCCGCGCGTCGGAACGGTGACGGCCTCCGGCCATGCCTGGGCCACCTCCGCCATCGCCAGTGCGATCGGCGTGGTGGCATCCGACGCGGTGTGACCGCGCATCGCGATCCGCCGGCCCGCGGTCTCCGCGGTTGCCCGGCAGTGCAGGCGGGCGAGGTCGCTGTGGGTGCGATGGGCGAGTTCCACTGCGGCGTCACGGTGGCGTTGCGCGGTCCACGAGGCGTCGAGCACGACGGACTCGCCGCGGCCGAGCAGCAGCGCAGCGCGGTCGAGCAGTTCGGCGTAGGTCGCGTCGATCCGCTCCGGCGCGTAGAGGCCCTCGCCGTAGGCCGCTGTCGCCGGGGTGTCGGGGTCGATACCGGCGACCTCCTTGCGGAGCCGGTCGCTGGAGATCAGCACCGCACCGAACCGGTCCGCCAGCGCGCCACCGAGCGTGGTCTTGCCGGTGCCGGGCAGCCCGCCGACCAGCGCGAGGCGCACGGCGCCGCACTGCAGGTGCCGCAGGGCCAGCCCCGCGTACGCGACGGCGGTCTCGGCGGCCCCGGCGTCGCCCTGTGCGTGGCGCAGGCAGGCCACCTTCGCCCGCACGACCGCGCGGTAGGCGATGAAGTGGTGGCGCAGCGCCGTCGGCGCGTCGTCGCCGGAGAACTCGACGTAGTCGTCGAGGAACTGCGTGGCGAGGTCGGCGCGGCCGAGGTGCTCGAGGTCCATGGCCAGGAACGCGACGTCGTCGAGGCCGTCCACGTGGCGCAGGTGGTCGTCGAACTCCAGGCAGTCAAGCGCCCGCGGACCGTCGTCGAGGCAGAAGACGTCGGCGGCGACGAGGTCGCCGTGGCCGTCGACGATGCGGCTCCTGGCCAGGCGATCGGCGAGGAGCGGACCCCGACCGTCGACGAAGCGCAGTGCCGCCACCTCGATTGCGTGCAGGACCGCCGCGTCGAGGACGGTGCCGGCGAACGGAGCGAGCTCAGCCAGGTTGGCCACCCAGCGGCGGCGCAGCGCGGCGGCCGTGCCGTCGGCGGCGACGGCCGGGCCGCGGTCGGCCGCGGCGTGGAAGACAGCCAGCTGGCGGGCCAGGGCGCGCAGGGCGTCGCCGACGGGCTCGCCCGCGCCGATCAGCGCCGCCAGGCAGCGCTGCGCGGGCATCCTGCGCATCACCACGAAGTGCTCGACGGGTCCGACATCGCCGGAGCCGGGCATCAGATCGCTGGTTCCGAGGTAGACATCGGGCGCGAGCCTGCGGTTGAGCTCGATCTCGCGACGGCAGGCGGCCAGCCGCAGCGCCGGGGTGGAGAAGTCGAGGAAGGCAGTGCGGACGGGCTTCTTCATCTTGTAGGCACGATCACCCACGAGGAACACGGTGCCGATGTGGGTCTCGTGGACCTCGGCGGGGGGAGTCACCACAACTGGGTCCGATCATGAGGGTCGACGTAGTCCGCCGAGTGGTGAGCCGACGAGGCGGCCGGCACGAGATCGCGGTGCACCACCGTGACCGGGCAGGCACTGGAGCGCAGCAGGCCGCGGCCGACCGATCCCGCCACGGCGCGGGCCGCTGCGCTGCGACCCCGGTGTGCGACCACGACCATCTGCGCCTCGTGGGCGGCGTGCAGGAGCTGTTCTGCCGGGGTGCCATGCACGACGCGGACCTCGACGGGTACGCCCGGATGGCGGGAGCTCCAGGGAGCGAGGGCGGCGAGATCGACCGGGGCCGGATCGGCTCCGCTCGGCGACGGGAACGGCCGGGTGTGCAGGACGACCAGACGGGCGTCGTGCACATCGGCCTCGGCGAAGGCGACCCGCAGCGCGGCAGCGTCGGCGGGCGCGCTTTCCACGCCCACCACGACGATGGCATGAGCGCCGTCCGTGCGGTGGCCGCGGCGCACCACGGTGACCGGGCAGTGCGCCGCGCCCGTGACAGCGGGCGCGACCGAACCCAGTACGACGTCCCCGGTTCGCTCACCGATGATGCCGATCACCAGCAGCCCGGCGTTCTCGGATGCCCGCACGAGTCCGACGACCGGCTCATCAACGATCAACTCGGTGTGCGTCTCGACAGCGGGTGCGCGGCGGTGGGCGACGGTGAACGCCCTGGCGAGCAGGGTGGCGGCCCGCCGCCGTCCCGGAGCGTCCGTCGCGTAGGGCGCGGCGTGCACGATCCGCAGCGGCACCCCACGGGCCCCGGCCTCCACCACCGCCCACTCGACGGCGTGCAGCGCCGTTGCCGTGCCGTCGGTGCCGACCACGACGGTCCCGGCAGGCGCGGTGCTGTTGGTGTTCACGTCGGGTTCCTCTCCTCGCTGTGACCCGATCAGCGTCGCGTGTCGAGCGCCCGTCCCGGCAGGGCCGGTGGCCCCGACCTGGGGGGCCGGTGTGCCCGGGAGTCACTCGCCGGCCGGGAGGGGACATTGGGCCCTGGTGACGGCCGGGTGCTCCGGCGTTCGCTGGGACCCACCACGTCGCCCGACCCGAGGACGACGACCGCGAGCGATCAGCCAGAGGAGGAACCCGTGCGGGTTCGAGAGATCATGACCAGCCCGGCCGTCGTCCTCGCCCCGGAGCTGGCGGTGAAGCGAGCAGCAGCGGTGCTGGCGCTGCACGGCTTCACCGGAGCGCCCGTCGTGGACGGCGCCGGACACCTCGTCGGCGTCGTGAACGAGCAGGACCTGCTGGCCGACCGGTTCCCGCCCGACCCCAGGACGCCGATCCTGGAGCGGCCGGCGCGTCCCGTCGCGGACGCCGTTTCGGACGTGATGCAGCGCCACGTGTTCGTCGCCGACCCGCAGGAGTCCGTCGCCGATCTCGTCGCCGTCCTGCGGTCGGCCGACGTGCGGTCGGTGCCCGTCGTCGAGAACGACGTCGTCGTCGGTGTTGTCACCTACCGCGATCTCGTGCGGGCGCTCGCCCGTGACGACGTCCTGATCGAGGCCGACGTCCGGCGGCGCCTCGACATCTTCGGCGGCATCGGGCAATGGGGCGTGACCGTGCGGGACGGAGCGGTGACGCTCACCGACGACCACGATGACCCGGCCGACCGTGGGGTGGCGATGCGGGTGGCCGAGTCGGTCATCGGTGTCACGCGGTGCACGGTGGTGAGCCGCCAGCCCTGCTGACCGCCCCGCTCGGCCAGGTGGCCCCCTTCCGGATCGGACGGGGGCCACCTGCCGGTTCCGATGTCCCGGCTCAGGTCCGTGCGGCCGACGTGCACGTCGACGCGAGGTCCGCGGCCCAGCGCCGGATCCGGGCCGGGTCGCGGAAGTCGCCTGCGAGCTCTCCCTGCGCCATCCGCTTCGCGACGAACCCGCGGGCGGTGGCGGGATCGAGCACGCCGCCGAAGGTGACCGGGGGGTCGGCGTCGATCGTGGTGCGCAGGCGGCGCACGACCGCCGGCTCCGGCTGATCCGGTTGGGCGGCGTCCTTCCCGCACGGGCCGGACTGGAACAGCCGCACGGTGCGGCCCTGCAGCGCACCGCGATGCCGGCGCAGGAACCGCACGGCATCGCGCCGCCAGCGGCGCGCATACAGGGCGCTGCCCAGCACCACGACCTGGTACGGGTCGACATCGCGGACCTCGCCTGCGGGTCGGACGTCGACCTGCAGGCCCCGGGACCGCAGCTCGTCGCCGATCATCGTGGCGATGCCCTCGGTACCTCCCATCCTGGTCGCGAAGGCCACGAGGACGCGGGTGCTCGCCGAGGTCGGTTGGGGCGGGTTGGACATGGCTGTCTCCGATTCAGGCTGTTCGGTGCTGCAAGTTCGGCATGACCACGTCGTGCAGGGCGCGCCGCGGTGTCGGCGGCAGCTCGGCGGCACCCGCGACGGGCCAGCCCACCCGGATGACGAGCTGCGGGACCTCGGGCACCCGCAGCACGTCCCGGGCCAGGCTCCTGCGGGCGGACTCGACCTCCAGGGCCTGGCTGAGCGGCGTGGTGGCCAGCCCGAACCGGGTGGCGGCGAGCAGCACGGCACTGGCGGCCTCCCCGGCCTGCAGGCGGTCGACCGGTGTGTCGCCTTTCGTCGTGATCACGGTGAGCGCGGCGCCGTCCTGGGCGTCGAGCGCGTACCGGGTCCGCGGCGCACGGTCCTGCTGGGCGGACGGGAACCGGCGCAGCGGCCCGGCGCCGGACGGCACGGCGATGCTGGCGGCCGGGATCCCGTCGCGCGCGGCGTGGTACCGGTGCGTCCATTGGCGCAGCTCGGCCGCGTAGCCCGGCTCGTGGCGCTGCCGGTCGGCCGCCTCGGCGAGGTTGCCCAGCAGCCGGCGGACCTGGGCCTCGTCGCGCATCAGCACCAGCGTGGCGCCCTTGCGGGCAGCTTGATAGGCGAGTGCGTGCAGGACTCCGGGACCGACCGGATCCGGACTCATCGGCCGCCGGTCGGTCCGCCGCCGTCCGATCATGGCGGCGAGTGACGCGTCGATCCCGTCGCCGTGGTGGGCCGCGGTCCGGATCGTGGCGAGGTGGCTGCTGTCGTCCGGGTCGGGCAGCCGGTGCACGGTCGCGCCGATCCCGTGCCCGGCAAGGGTGACGACCAGGTGGTGCAGCGCGGCGCCGCAGCTCAACAGCAGGTCCCGGCCGTCCGGATCGGTGATCGGCAGCCGCCGGTCGCGGTCGGCGTAGAGCTCGACGACATCGGGACCCAGCAGCCATCGCCAGGGCTGTGTGTTGTGCACCGACGGAGCCCGCACGGCGTACGCGACAGCCCGCAGGAGGTCGTCGCGGCTCACGTCCACGGCGTCACGTCCGTGTCTCGGAAGGGGTCGGGGAGGGGGTCTCGGAGCGCCGCCCGGCGATCGCAGCGATGTCATCGGCGGTGGCGTCCAGCAGCATGTGGCTCAGCTCCGAGAGCGCGCGTGCCACGGCGAGCTCGTCCCCGATCTCGGGCACGTCCCGATCCGTCGGGTTGAGCCGGGCCCGCCCGGTGCTCCGGAGGCTCGCCCCGTCGCGGGTGTGCAGCTGGGCGACGGCGCGGGTGCTGCCGTCGTGCTCGTCGATGACGATCTGCACGGTCCAGCGCTTGGTCTCGTCCATGACGGGTCCCCGTTCTCGGCGGATGGATTTCCTGGATGGTGTGGGTCGACCGTCGCGCACCCGAGCGGTGGGCGCACCGGTCCGACGGGGTGCCCCGGTGGGGCCGAGGGACCCGTGGTGCTCGGGACCAGTGCCGCTGGTCTGCGCGCGCCCGAGCGGCGACGGTGGGCAGGACCGGACCGGAGCGCAGGCCAACCCGGCCCGCCATCACGAGGAGTCAGCCATGATCGTCGAACACACCGTGGACCGCCGAACCCTGCGCAGCGCGATCGAGCTGGCCTGCCACGCGCCGTCGCTGCACAACAGCCAGCCGTGGCGGTGGCTGATCGGCCCGCACACCGCGCACCTCTACGCCGACCTGCGCCGCTGGCTGCCCGCGACGGACAGCGAAGGCCGCGATCTCGTCATCAGCTGCGGTGCGGCACTGCACCACCTGCGGGTGGCGCTGGCCGCGTCCGGGGTGACGGCCAGGGTGCACCGGCTGCCCAACCCTGGCGAGGAATACCACATCGCGTCCCTCGAGCTGCGCACCGGTATCCCGGCCGACGCCGACCTCAGCCTGGCCTCGGCCATCACGGCGCGGCGAACAGATCGGCGCCTTTACGGGGACTGGCCGGTGCCGACCGGGTTCGTGGAGAACCTCGTCACGAGGGCCGCCGCCCAGGGTGCGGTCCTGCGGCCCATCGGCGACGGCCGGTCCCGCGATGTCGTCGTCGCCGCGCTGGCCGCCGCCGCCGCCGAGCAGGATGCGACACCTGGCTACCGGGCCGAGACCGCACTGTGGACCGGGCGCTCCGCCTGTGCCGACGGCATCCCGGCAACGAACCTGCTGCGCGACGCCGCCGGCACCGGCGACGGCACCGCGCGCGAGTTCACCGAGGGTCTGATCGAGCAGCGCTGGGCGCGCGCCGATGGCGCGAGCCTCTTCGTGCTCGGTACCGCCTCGGACGATCGGCTGTCGCAGCTGCGGGCCGGGGAGGCGCTCAGCGCGGTGCTGCTGCATGCCACCGAGCTGGGGCTGGCGACCTGCCCGCTCAGCCAGCCGCTCGAGGTCGACGCCACCCGGATGATCCTGCGGGACGAGGTGCTCGGCGGGACGCTGTCACCGCAGCTGGTGCTGCGGATCGGCTGGGCCGTCGATCGCACGTCGCTGCCGGCGACCCCGCGCCGCCCGCTAGACGAGACCGTCGAGCTCCTGCCCTGCTGAGACCGGGCCTGCCGAAGCCGGGCGGGGTCGTGGCGCGGCGCCGCCATGGTCACCGGCCCCGGGCCGTCCCGGCGA
Source organism: Pseudonocardia sp. GCM10023141 (assembly GCF_042653605.1). Lineage (NCBI taxonomy): Bacteria > Bacillati > Actinomycetota > Actinomycetes > Pseudonocardiales > Pseudonocardiaceae > Pseudonocardia > Pseudonocardia sp. GCM10023141. The sequence goes on along the minus strand of NZ_JBHSIR010000027.1, from coordinate 14,022 downwards.
CACCGGCGAGCGCGACCACCAGCCCGACGACGACGAGGATCACCGGCAGGACGAGCGACCAGCGCAGCGTCAGCAGGTCGAGCTCCTGCAGCAGGAGCGCCACGCCGCCGAGCAAGATGGCGAGGCCGGCGCCCAACACGGGCGCGGGATGTTCAGGTGCGGGCATGGAACACCTCCACGTCGCCGGCGCCCACGTCGAGCACCACCGACACCGGCGCGGTCGACGTGTCGGCCCAGTCGATGTCCACGCCCTGCCGCACGGCGACGCCGTCGACGGTGAGGGTGCCCATCACGACGGTGGCCGCGACGTGCACAGCGGCCTCGCTGGGCACCCGAACCACCACATTGCCTGCTCCCAGCTCGACGTCGAGCCGGCCCGATGTCGGCAGCTGCGTCCGGGTCAGGTCGACCGTCACCTCACCGGCGGACAGCCGTGTGGAGCTGGGCCATTCGCGGGGACCCGGCGTCACCACGACGTCACCGGCCGGTCCGGCGAACCGGCTCGCACCGACGCCGATCGCCGTGGCGATGATCAGCATCGCGACGCCGAGCACGACCAGCATCCCGCGTCCGCCACCGCCGGCAAGGCTCGCGATCAGCGCCACCCCGATGACGATCGCTGCGGCCGACGGCGCGAGGTTCCACGGCACGGCTGTGCCGGTCCGCTCGAGCAGGAGACCGATCCCGGCCGCCGCGATCAGCACGCCGACCACGACCCGGTTCCATCGGACCTCGGGCCGTGGCGGCGGCCGGTCCCCTCGCTGTTGCTGATCGGGCACGGCAGGTGTGGTCGTCATCGCGCTCACCGCTTCGCCGAGATCAGCAGGAGTGCGCCTGCCGCCACCACGACGAGCGGCCAGAAGATGTCGGCGCCGAACCAGGGCATCCACTCGTGCATCAGCAGCAGCGCGCCGAGACCGACAAGTGATGCCCCGACGGCGATCGCCACCGAATGTCGGTTCGCGGCGGTGGCCGTCCGCTCCGGTTCGGTCTCGCCGGCCTCGGGGATCACCACCCAGGCCACGATGTAGGCCACGATGCCGACGCCGCCCGACAGCGCGAGCGCCACGGCCGCGATGCGCAGCAGGACGGGATCGACGTTGAGATAGCGCGCGATGCCGCCGCACACCCCGCCGAGCATCCGGTCGCGCCTGCTGCGGTACATCCGGCGTACCGGTGCGGGCGATGGCGCGGGTGGGCTCGCTGGGGGTGGTTTTGGGGCTGGCTCGGTCACGGTTCCTCCACGGGGCCGTCCGGTGCGATTCCGTCCGGTCGAGGGTGGAGTCACCACCGCCGCGGTGTCCCGGGCCGAAGGACCCGCAGCCGCGCGCCGACCGACCCCGTCACGACGACACGGCGGGCTCCGGCATCAGCAGGTCGGCCACGGCCCGGCGCGGTGTGGCGGCGACGGGCCACCCGCGTCCGATGCGCAGCACCGCCTGGGGTGGTCGCGTCCCGCCGATCAGGCGGCGGAGCTGCTCCCGGAACCCGGTGACCTCCACGACCTGGGACAGGAACGAAACGGCGAGGCCACGGGCGGTCGCCGTGAGCAGGACGCGCTGCAGTGCCATCCCCACCTGGATCTCGGCGCGCTCCCCGCTGAGGTGCGAGGTGAGCACCGCGATGAGCGGATCGCTCTCGAAGTCCTTTCCCGGCAATCGAGCGGGGGCGCTGTCGCCGGCGAAGTCCCGCATCGTCCACCGATCCTGCGCGGCGGGCCGGGGGCCGCCTGCGCCGGCCGGCACCCCGTCGCGGCGATCGGGCGAGACGGCGGTCCAGCGGCGCAGCTCCTCGGTGAAGGCCGGATCGGCGATCTGGACCTGGTGGGCTTGTACGGCCAGCTGCTGCAGCCGGGAGCGATCGGCGACGTTCTCGACGACCTGGAGCCAGGCACCCTCGTCGAGGGCGGCCTTCTTGAGCGCGTACTGGTCCTGCGCCTCGACCGGGACGTCGGTGAAGGGACGGCGGTTCGTGCGGCGCAGTGGGACTGCACGCAGCAGCTGCAGCACGGCAGGGGTCGGTATCTTCCGGCCGCCGTGGCGCACTGTCGCGATCAGATCGGGCCGATCCGCGTCGGGGAGCACCGTCACGAGCGGCCGGATGCCGTGGCCCTGCAGCGCGAGCCGCAGGTTGAGCAGGGCGGCACCGCAGGCGATCCGCATCTCGCGCCCGTCGGGATCCACAACGGGTAACCGCCGGTCGGGATCGGAGTACAGCTCGATGACGGTCGGCGTCACGCGGAAGCGCCAGGGCTGCGTGTTGTGCAGCGACGGGGCTCGTGCGGCCGTCGTGAGCAGGCCTGCTGTCTGTTCGGCGTCGAGGCCGAAGGTCGCCGGAATCCTGTCCATCACGCAAACACACCTCCATCGGTCGGTAGCCCGACACGAATGGCCGAACAGGATGTGACTGTGCCGCGTCGGCTGCGCGCCCGGTACGGCCGAAGGGCCCCAGGACGCCCTGCCGTGCGCCTCGGGGCGGCCCGATGCGGCCAGGAGAGGCCGTTGGACCCCCTCGACAGCTGACCGCAGGCACTGCCGGTGCCGCCGCCGGGTGGCGACCCTGGGCCGAGGGCCGGCTGGCGGCCCGGACGGAGGCGGCGAGATGAACGGCAGCAGCAAGGACCGGCGTCCGGTCGTGGTCGGGGTCGACCACTCGGACTCTGCGCGCGAGGCGGCGGAGTGGGCAGCTGACATCAGCTCGATCTGGGGAGCACCCCTGCACCTGGTGAACGTCGTGCCGGGTGCCTCCGACGAGGCACCGCTGACCCCGATCCCGTCCTGGCTGAGCGAGTTGCGGGTCGCCACCCGGCGGGCGGGAGCCGATCCCGATCTCCCCGAGGTCGTGCCGGGCAGCACCGTCGAGCTGCTGTCCCAGCGGGCGCGTGGGGCCCGGCTGCTGGTGCTCGGCAGCTACGGGGACGGGGCGTGGTCGGGCATGCTGGCCGGCTCCGTCGCGCTCGCACTGGTGGGCCGGGCCACGTGTCCGGTCGCCGTCGTCCGCGGTACCGCGCCGCAGCTCGCACCACCCCGCAACGGTCCGGTCGTCGTCGGTGTCGACGGATCCCCGTCCGGCCGGGCCGCGCTGGCGCTCGCCGCGGACCTGGCGTCCTCCCTCGGAGCCGGCCTGGTCGCCGTGCACACCTGGTCGGACGTCGTCGCCGGACCCGACGGCGCGGCTCGCCGCTGCGTCGCGGACGCTCCGGCGCTGGCAGCCGCGGCGTCGGCGACGCTGATCGCCGAGCTGGCCCCGGTGCTCGCGGCGCATCCGGATCTGCCTGTTGAGCGCCACGTCGTCGGCGACACCCCGCTGCGAGCACTGCTCACCGCGGCCCGGAGAGCGCGCATGATCGTCGTCGGCCAGCGCGGGCATCGGCCTCCGGCCGGGATGCTGTTGGGATCCACCAGCCAGGCGCTGGTCGAGTTCGCGCCCTGCCCGATCGTGGTCACGCGAGCGGACCCGGAATCGCTGGTCGTCGTGTCCGGTGCCGATGTCGCCGGGGCCACGTCGTGACCGAGTTCGGGGCGGTGGCCACCGCCGTCATCGGGCTGCTGCTCGCGGTCCTGATGTCGGCATGGGCGCTGGTGGCCGTGCTGCTGCTCGCGGTGGCGAGGGGCGTCACCGCGGTGGTCACCTGGCACCGCTGAGCCGACGGGGAACTGAGCCGACGGGAACGGGGGCCGACGGGAACGGGGGCCGACGGGAACGGGGGGTCGTCGGTACCGGAGGACCGGGACCCACGGCCCTGACGGCCCGCCGCCGCAGGCGATGGACTGAGACCATGAGCGCACCGACAACGGATCCCGCCCCCACCGGCCGCCGCGCACTGCTCGCGGACGGGACCGTCGTCCACGTCCGGCGCCTGCGCCCCGACGACGGACCGGTCGTGGCCGCACTGCATCGGGACCTGCCGGCACCGGACAACTACCTGCGGTTCTTCACCGCGTCGAGGATGAGCTCGGAGGCGCTTGCCGCCATGTTCGCGGCCGAGGGCGTGGTGGCGTTCGGCGCGTTCCGGGACGGGCGGCTGCTGGGTGTGGCGCACTACCGCCTCGCCCCGGCCGGCACCGACCCCGAGGTCGCCGTCGCGGTCGCGCACGGCGACCAACACCACGGTGTCGCATCGCTGCTCCTGGAACACCTCGTGGCGGCGGCCCGCGACGCGGGCGTGCAGCGCCTGAGTGCCGAGGTCCTCACGACCAACCACACCATGATCCGCGTCCTGCGCGACAGCGGTCTCCCGCTCAGCTCCACCACCGAGCACGACGTGCGCCACATGGTGCTGTACCTCCCGCCGATCACCGGCTCGGGGTTGCGGTCGGAGGAGTACGCCGACGCAGTGCTGGACCGGGCCGCCCACGCCGACCTGGAGAGCCTGCGACCCGTCATGGCTCCCCGATCGGTGGTGGTGATCGGTGCCGGGCGGCGCCCCGACTCGGTCGGCAGGCTCGTGCTGCGCCAGATCGTCGAGGGCGGGTTCACCGGCCCGGTCCACGTCGTCAACCCGCATGCCGCCGCGGTCGGAGGCGTCCCGTGCCGTCGAGCCGTCGCCGACCTTCCTCACGGCATCGACACGGCCGTGCTGTGCGTGCCGGCGGCGGCCGTTCCGGACGTCGCCGAGCAGTGCGGCCGCCAGGGCGTCCGGGCACTGCTGGTGATCACCGCGGGTGTGACGACCGATCCTGACATCGCTGCCCGGCTGGCGGCGGTCCTGGACCGGTACGGGATGCGCATGGTCGGCCCGAACTGCGTCGGCCTGATCAACACCGATCCGGCCGTGCGGTTGCAGGCGACGTTCGGCGGGCCCGCCCGTGCGGGAACGGTCGGGCTCGCCGCGCAGTCCGGGGGAGTGGCCATCGCGCTGACCGCCGAGCTGGACCGGCTCGGGCTGGGCGTCTCGACGGCGGTGTCGACGGGGGACAGCGTCGATGTCAACGGCGACGACCTGCTCCTGTGGTGGGCACAGGACGGGCGCACCGAGGCCGCCGTGCTCTACCTCGAGTCGCTGCGCCGACCCCGCCAGTTCGCTCGCCTCGCCCGGCGGCTGGCCGGGCGCATGCCCGTGCTCACCCTGCGGTCGGGCAGCTCCGACGCCGGCCGCAAGGCCGCCGCGTCCCACACCGCAGGCACCGCCACCCCGCGGGTCGTGCGGGATGCGCTGTTCGCGCAGGCCGGAGTGCTGGCCGTCGACGAGCTGGGCGAGCTCTCCGGGGTGCTGGCAGTGCTGTCGTGGCAGCCGCTGCCGGCCGGGCCACGGGTGGCCGTGCTCAGCAACGCCGGTGGGGCCGGAGTGCTGGCCGCGGACGCGTGCGCCCGCTACGGGCTCGTGGTGCAACCCCTGTCCCCGGCGACCCGGGAGGGGCTGGCCGCGCTGCTGCCGGACACGGCGGTGGTCACCAACCCGGTCGATGTGACCGCGACGGTGAGCGCGGCGGCCTACGGGCGGGTGGTCGAGCGCGTGCTCGCCGACCCGGACGTCGACGCGGTGCTCGTGATCTCGGTGCCGACGGGCGCCGGGGACCCACTGGCGGGCATCGTGCCCGTTACCGACGGCCGTCCGGGCAAACCGGTGGTGGCAGTCCGGCTCGGCCAGGCCGCCACCGTGGAGCGGCTCACCGTCCTCGGTGCCGCCACCGACGTCCCGGTGCCGGCGTTCGCCGATCCGGCAGCCGCGGCCCGCGCGCTGAACGGCGCCGTTCGACGCGCCACCTGGCTGCGCCGCCCACCCGGACTGTCCCGCCCGCCGCGGCGGGTCGACGCGACGCGGGCGCGCGAGGTGGTCGACACCGCGCTGGTCGCCTCCCCGCAGGGCGGCTGGCTCGAACCGGAGCAGGCTGCCGAGCTGGCCGCCGCCGCGGGCCTTCCGCTGGCGGCCACGACCGTGGTGCACAGCGTCGCTGCCGCCCTGCGGTGCTGGCGCGACCACGGCGGTCCGGTGGCGTTGAAGGCCGACGTGCCGGGGGTGCTGCACAAGAGCCGGGAGGGGGCGGTCCGCACCGGGCTCGACTCTCGGCAGCAGATCGCCGAGGCCGTCCGCGGGTTCCGCACCCTGTTCGGCGCCCGGCTGCGTGGGATCGTGGTGCAACCGATGGCCTCGGCCGGGGTCGAGCTGCTGGTCGGTGTCACCGGGGACGCGCTCTGCGGACCGCTGCTGACCGTCGGGCTCGGTGGCACCACGACAGACCTCGTCGACGATCGCAGCCACTGCCTGGTCCCGGCGACCGACGCCGATCTCGACGAGCTCGTGGACGGCCTGCGGGCGGCACCCCGGTTGCTCGGCGGTGATCACGGCTCGGCACTGCGCGCTTCGCTGCGCGATGCGGCAGCACGGTTGGGCTGGCTGGCCGATCAGCTGCCGGAGGTGGCGGAGGCCGAGATCAACCCCTTGGTCGTCGGGCCCGAGGGCGCCGTCGCGGTGGATCTGCGGATCCGTCTCGAGCCGGCGCGGGTCACCGACCCGTGGCTGCGGACACTGCCGGTCTGACGTCCCCGGCCGCGCCAACGCAATGGCCACCGCGCCGATGCCGAAACGTGGGCGCGGTGGCCACGTGGTCGGCGCGGTGGGGGAGCGGGGCGGCCGGTCAGGTAGCCGCGGTTGTGCCGAGCACCGTCGCCGGGACGTCCGGTCCGTTGGACCCGGGGCCCCGCGGATGCGCACATCCGGGCCCAACGTCCCGGGCCGACGGGTCCAGCGGGACTGCCGCCGTCCGCCGGGCCTCGTCAGAGTTCGGAGGCTGGTAACCCTGAGGAGGAGCTGACATGAACGGTGAGCAGGCTGGACGGCCGATCGTGGTCGGAGTGGACGGGTCGGGATCGGCGGTGGCGGCCGTGCGCTGGGCGGCCGCGGAGGCCGGTCGCCGGCACGTGCCGTTGCGCCTGGTCAGCGCCGTCCGTCCGACGCCGGTCGGCGAGCCGGGACTCGGCGCGGAGTACCGGCAGTCGATGTGGGGCTACGCGCACGACCGTCTCACCGAGGCACGTGCGGTCGTGGCCGAGGAGGCTGCGGCGACCGCTGTCGAGGACGTCGTGCTCGACGGGAACCCGGTGAGCTGCCTGCTCGAGCAGGCCGGGTCGGCCACGCTCGTCGTCATCGGCGACCGGGGCCTCGGCGGGATCACCGGGCTCCTGCTCGGCTCGGTCGCCTTCGGACTCGCGGCGCGGGCGACGTGCCCGGTCGTCGTGGTCAGGGGCGAGGTGCCTCCGGGCGGGCCGGTCGTCGTCGGTGTCGACGGGTCACCGGTGAGCGAGGCGGCGTTGGCGTTCGCCTTCGAGGAGGCCGGGTCCCGAGGCGTAGCGCTGGTAGCCGTCCACGTGTGGGTCGACACGATCCTGCACCCGGCCACCGCCCAGTCCTGGGAGTGGGAGCGCGTCGAGCAGCACCAGCACGACATCCTCGACGGCCGTCTTGCCGGCTGGGGACACAAGTACCCGGACGTGGAGATCCGCAAGATCATCGCCCGGGATCGGCCGGCCTCCGTACTGGTCGAGCAGTCAGCGGGTGCGCAGTTGCTGGTGGTCGGCTCGCGCGGCCGCGGTGGGGTTTCCGGCCTCGTGCTTGGCTCGGTGAGCCACGCCGTCCTGCACGGTGCCGAGTGCCCGGTCGCGGTGGTGCGCAGCGAGGAGGTGGCGCCGGCGTGACGTACCCCTAGGCCGGACGCCCTTGGCCGGACCTATCCGTCGAGAACGCACCTACGGTGATCAACAGAGCCTGTTGATCACCGTAGGTGCGTTCTCGACGGTTCTGGCACCGGGCATGGTTCGCACTCCTCGTCGCGGGCGCTGGAACTCAGCCGTGGTGCAGGACGGGGGTCGCGCCGGCCAGCGCCCGGGTCAACGTCCGGGGGTGGCCCAGGTCGTCGGTGCTGACGATGCCGACCAGATGACCGTTGTCGACGATCATGACGGGGCGCCCGCCGTCCTCGGACAGCAACACCGCCACGTCGGCCAGGTCGGCGTCGGGACCCAGCGTGCTCGGAGTGGGCACCATGACCCCGGCGACCGTTGCGTCCGCCGAGTGTGTCGAGGCCAGGTCGGCCCGCGTCACGATGCCGAGCACCGCACCCTCGGCCGTGACCACGGGCGCGACCTCGAACCCGTTGCCCGTCAGCAGCTCAGCAGCGGCGGCCACCGCCTGGTGCGGTCGGACCGACATCACGGGACGGCTCATCACATCACGGGCTCTCATCACGAACTCCCCATCGTTGGTCGGTACCCCCGAGAGTGCCGCCGCGGAACGGGGCGGACCAGGGCCGACCGGCAGGGGTGACGGCGGCACTCGGCCCGCTTGCCGCCCGAGGCGGGCGGCGGCCGCTCGCCTCGGGCCGCGCACGTCCAATGGCCCGGTCGAGAGGGGTCGTGTGCCACTCGCGCCGCGGCTGTCCGACCGGTCAGCCTGGAACTCTGCCGATGGAGGGAACCGTGATGAGTGCGGATGGGAATCGTCGGAGCGTGGTCGTCGGTGTCGACGGCTCGCCCGGATCGTTGGACGCTGTGCGCTGGGCCACGGCGGAGGCGGCACGTCGCGGCGCACCGCTGCGCCTGGTGACCGCCTTCGACCAGGCCGACGATCGGCTCGTCGGTCTGCCGGGAGTGGGGTCGCGGTACCGCGACATCCTGCTCGAGCAGGCCGAGGAGGCCTTGAGCGCGGCTGCGACGTTCGCCGCCGAGCTCGAGCCCGATGTCGAGGTCGAGACCGCGCTCGTCGTGGGCTTCCCCATCGGGACGCTCGCGGCGGAGTCCCGGCACGCGCGACTGCTGGTGGTGGGGGATCGCGGGCTCAGCCGGATCGTGGCGGCGATGACCGGCTCGGTCGCCGTCGGGTTGGCCACCCACGCGAAGTGCCCGGTCGTGGTGGTGCGGGACGTCACACCGGCCACCGCCGCCCGCGCGCCGGTCGTGGTCGGTGTGGACGGCTCGCCGGTCAGCGAGGCGGCGATCGCGTTCGCGTTCGAGGCCGCCTCGGCCCGGCACGCTCCGCTCGTCGCCGTCCACACCTGGGGAGACCCGCCCGCCGATGCCAGGACCGCCGTCTACTGGGACGTCGTGGCCGCTGATGCGAAGGAGTTGCTCGCCGAGCGCCTGGCCGGATGGAACGAGAAGTACCCCGACGTCCATGTCGAACGGGTCGTGACCCACAGCCGGCCCGCGCGCAAGCTGCTGGCCCTCTCCGAATCGGCGCAGCTCGTGGTGGTGGGGTCGCGCGGGCACGGCGACCTGACGGGGTTGCTGCTCGGATCCGTGGCCAATGTCCTGGTGCACCGTGCCGGCTGCCCGGTCGCGGTGGTCCGGTCCGACCGTTCCGGATGACCATCCGCAACGACGTTGATCTCTGTCGCTGATCAGTGTGCGAGATCCGGGACGGTCCGGACGATCTCGGTGACGTCGTCGAGCAGGATGAGCGCGTCCGGAACGGCCCTTGCGACACCGGTGACGAAGTCGTCGATCGCCTCCGCGTCCCCGGCGATGACGACCATCGCTGGTGCTCCGCCCAGCGGGGGTGTCGTGCAGTACTCCTCGATTCCGGTCGTCAGGCGGTAGCCGGTGACGCCGGAGAAGGTCGCGGCCAGCGGCAGCCCGTTGGCGTAGGCGAGTCGCACGATCTCGTCGGCGAGCCGATGCGGGTCGCAGGCCCCGCCCGCCATGATGATCATGGTGAGCCGGCGCGTGCGGCACGTGCGGGTCACTTCCTGGTCAGTCACGCAGATCCGCCAGGCTGATCGGGCGGCTGGGCAGCCAGGTGCGCCGCACGGGGTCCGGCGGGGGAACCACGATCACCGGGCACGGCAGGTGGTGGGCGAGCGCGAGCGCCGGGGACGGAGCGATCCCGTTGAGGACGGTTCCGTGCGACGGGTGTCCGAGCACCATCAGGCGGGCCCGATGCGCGAGCGCGTGCAGCAGCGCGGCGCACCGATCGTTCGCCACGACCGTGTCCACGTGCACCTCGGGGTAGGCCGCGACGAACCTCGACAGCTGCTCGTGCAGCGCGTGGCGCACGTGCTCGTCGGCGGCGTCCCACCGGGCGATGCGCCCGGGCAGCAGCGCGCCCAGATCGATGAGCGGGTCGGTCCAGGCACGCACCACCAGCAGCCCGGCGTGGCGGGACGCCGCCTCGGCGAAGGCGAAGGCGAGCACCTCGTCGCCCGTGTCCGGACCGACGCCGACGACGACGGGAGCGGTGTCGGCGGGGTGGTGCGGCGTCCCGGCCGGAACGGTCGAGGGGCGCTCGGGGCGCTCGGGGCGCTGGGGCACGACGACGACCGGGCAGTATGCGGTGCGGATGAGCTCGTCCGTTTCCGTCGTGGCCTCGCCGACGACCAGCAGGCACGCATCCACCGAGGCGAGGGCTGCGGCGCGGGCAGGCGACTCGGTCGCCACCTGAGCCGTCACGCGGACCCCCGGCGCGATCCGGCGCGCGCGGGTGCGCACTGCGGCGAACGCGGAGTGGCAGGCCAGCGAGCGGTGCGGGTCGTCGGGGAGGACGACGTGTAGGTCCACACCGCGCCGGGCCGCCTCGTGAGCGGCCCAGCCGACGGCTTCGTCGGACGGAACGCCGGGCGTGACGTCCACGACGACGGGCTTGCCGTGAACCGCGGGCTCGGGCTTGCCGGGGCCCCCGGGACCCGGCGTCGCCTGACGGGGGGCGGAACCTACCGCCGCGCGCGGGTGGTCGTGATGCGATCGCCGATCAGCTGCCATGTAGCGATGGTGCGGGGTGGCGGTGTCCGCCGGCAGGGCCGTTGGGCCGTGTCTGCGGGGCCGGGTGGACCCCCGTCGCGGGCAGGGTCCGCAGCCAGTGCCGGATGTGCATCGCGAGCTCACCGGGCACCTGCAGCTGCGGCATGTGGCCGACGCCGTGCATCTCGATGTAGCGCCAGGCGGGGCGGTGGCGGATCGTGGCACGCGCTGCGGTGACCGGGACGAGCGGGTCCCGGTCACCGTGCACCAGCAGTACGGGTACGCCGATCGCGGCCATCGCCGATCGGTAGCGGCGCCTGCGGGCGAGCACCCAGGCCAGCGACCGTGAGGTCGACAGGAAGGCCCGGTCGACGCCGCTGACGCCGGCCCGGTGCTCGGCGAGCGCCACGAACCGCTCGAGAAGCGATGCGGGCAGCGTCGCGGGATCGATCCCGCACAAGTCGAGCGTGGCCGCGACAGTGCCGCGCGCGCCCAGGCGCTCCCGCCGGGAGCGCAGCAGCCGCTCGCCCACCCCGGGGACCGCATGCGCGAGCAGCAGCGCGGTGGTGGCGGGCGATCGCAGGATGCTGGTGGGGGCGGGCAGTGCCGGGTCGAGCAGGACGAGCCCCCGGACCAGTGCGGGCGAGCGAGCCGCGAGCAGCATGGAGACCATGCCGCCCATCGAGTTGCCGACCAGCACGACGGGGCCGGCGCAGACCGTTCTGATGAACCTGGCGAGCACCTCGACGTCGGCCGGCACCGTCGTGCGGTGCCCACCGGACTCGCTCAGGCCGAAGCCGGGCAGATCCACGGCGAAGACCCTGCCGTGCGGGGTGAGCTCGGGCGCCAGCAGGTTCCAGTTGAGGTGCGATCCGCCGAGCCCGTGCACGAGCACCATGACGGGCCCGTCGGGCCGCCCCCCGAAGTCCACGTAGTGAACCGGTTCGTCCAAATGGATGATCTTGCTGTGGCCGTCGACCGGCTGCTCGTCCATGGCTGCTGCTCCTCCATCGGGTGCACCCGACGATCCGTGGTGCCCCCGGTCATGTGCAGGGGCGTTCGGCCCGTACCCGCAGGACCGACGCCGCCGTTGCGCGGTGGCGGCCGGCCGGTGATCGGCTCGCAGCGCTCATCCGGCCGCCTCCACCTCGGTGCGCATCCAGCCGAGGATGTGCGCGGCCAGCGCCACGGGAATCTGCAGCTGCGGCACGTGTCCGACCCCGGCGAGCTCGACGTAGCGCCACGACGGGTTGCGCCGCGCGGCCTCCCGCGCGGCGGCGACGGGGACGAGGCGGTCCCGGTCGCCGTGGACCAGCAACACCGGAATCCTCAGCGCCGCCATCGCCCGCCAGTACCGACCGGACTGCGCCAGCACCCAGGCCAGCGAGCGGATCGCGGTCAGGAAGGCCCGGTCCATGCCGGCGACGTCCCTGTGGTTCGCGACCAGCGCGACCGAGCGGTCGAGCAGGTCCGGTGGGACCTGTGCGGGATCCATCCCGCACAGCCGCAGCGTCCCGTTCACGATGGCACGCGCCCCGACGCGGTTGCGGCGGGCCCGCATCACCTGCTCGCCGACGCCCGGCACCAGCATGGGCGTGAGCAGGCTCGCGGTGGCGAGCTGACGTGGCCGGCGGACCTGCGGCGGCATGGCTGGATCCACCAGCACCAGGCCGCGCACCAGCTCGGGCGCGCGCTCGGCGAGCAGGATGGAGATCATCCCGCCCATCGAGTTGCCGACCAGCACCACCGGCTCTCCGGCGACCTCGCGCACGAAGCGCTCGAGGACCCCGGTGTTGGCGGGAACGGTGGCGTTGCGGTGCCCCGGCTCGCTCAGCCCGAATCCGGGCAGGTCGATGGCGAGCACGGTCGCGAACGGGGTGAGCAGCGGTGCGATCAGCTCCCAGTTCAGGTGCGACCCACCCAACCCGTGCACGAGCACGACGGTCGTACCGGGCCGGCCGCCGAAGGCGACGTAGTGCACCGGGCCGTTGAGGTCGATCTCGCGGTTGCGGCCGTCACGCACGGGTCCGCTCATGGGGTCTCCTCGGATGTCGCTGTCGATGTCGCAGTTGACTGATCGCCTCGAGTCTGGCTCCGGCACCGGCCCCGCACCCGGGTCGGAGGGCCCGGGTGCGGGGCGCGGGTGCCGGTGACCGGCGGGCCGATCGGCCCTGATCGACGCTCCATCGGGGCCGGCACCGGCTACCGTTCGGCCCTGCCGCGAGTCCGTCGCCCGGGGCCATGCTCGCGTGGACGAACCGACGGCGGAGCAGGAGGCCACCATGACCGGGGGCGCTGCGGCGGGGAGCGCGGCCGCCTGTGCGCTGGTGGTGGGCCACGACCGCGGTCCCGCAGGCGCCGCCGCACTGGGCGTCGCGGTGGACCTGGGCCGGCGGCTGCACGCCCACCTGCACGTGGTGCACGGCATCACCCTGCTGGACTACCCCGTCGACCCCGATGCGGCGGATTGGGAGCAGGCGGCCGTCCGCGTCCTCGACGAGCAGCACGACCGCGTCGAGGCGGCACTCGCCGGGTACGCCGGCAGGTGGACCTACCACACGGGGCGCGGTGACCCGGTCGCTGCGATCGATGGCGTCGCCGATGAACACGACGCCCTGATGATCATCGTGGGGAGCCACGGCGAGGGACCGGGGGCCGTCATCGACCGCCTCATCGGCGGATCGGTCTCCCGCGGCCTCCTGCGCCGCCGCCACCGTCCCGTGCTCGTCGTTCCGGCCCGAACGCCCTGACCGGCGCATCCGTTCCCTCCCGAGCTCTCGGACACCGCCCTGGGCCCGTTCGACCGATGGACTTTCGGCCCTACCGGGTGGGACCCGGTGGCAGACATCGTCGGCGCTCCTCCCGGAGCAGGCCCGTCCGGCACCCGACCAGCATGGAGCCCGGTATGACTCTGCACGTCGCCATTGCCGATCGAGAGCCGATGCCCCCGCACCCGGATCCCGCCGTCACGTCGGCCATCGCCCGGCTCACGACAGAGTTCGCCGGACGGTTCCGGCATGCCCTGATCACGCGGACGGTGGTGGGGGCCCGCGGAGAGCTCGCCGGGTCGCCGGTGCCTGCGCTGCCGGAGCTCGTGGAACGGCTGGCCCGCGAGCGGCTGCGCCAGGCCGCGAACCCCGGTGGGATGCCGCGATGATCCGGGCCGTGACCCATGACCGCACAACCGTTCGGAGGGGCATCATGTCCGCAGCCATCGAACGCGACGGTGCCGATCCCGATCCGCACTGGCGGCGGGGCGCCACCTGCGTCGAGGAGGATCCCGAGCTGTTCTGTGTGCCACGAAGACGGAGAGCGAGGTCGAAGTGTCATAGGTGACCTTGGTCGATGTCG